>JAICIT010000176.1 GCA_025960445.1 Bradyrhizobium sp.
GCCGAGAGGCCGAAATCCAACATGCTGCCGAGCAGCAGGACCCAGGTCCAGACATACACATAGATCCCGTAATCCGAGCCGCCCATCCAGCGGGCGAGCAGGACCTGCGAAAGATACGCAAGCGCTGCGCTGATAACGCGGATGATGAAAATGGTGCCGGCAAGTCGTCTAGTCACGGACGCTTCGCTGGATCCACCGAGCAGCAAACGTAGCCGCCGGATCGGGCCGGCGTGCGACGCTGTCGCGGGTTGTGCGTCCATCACCATTCGAAAGGAATTCCGAAAGCCGCTGCGGATCGCGGCCACGGTTCCGGCGTATCAACTATTCGTTAAGATTGAGTTGGGTGTAGCCCCGGTTCCGGCGCTGCCGGCGCAATCGGCACGGGCCTGATCGGTTCTGATTTCGGCACGCGAACTGGCGACCACTTCCCCAGAAAAACACTCTAGTACAGATTGATGTTGAATTCGTAGGAGCGATCGGCGCCCACCAGCGTCAATTTCAGCGCCGCACCTTCAGGGTCCGTGCCCGGAGGCACGCCTTCCAATTCGAAAGCAAACCGCTTCACCCCGGGCGGGCTTTCGTTGAGCAGTTCCGGAATTGGCAGGCCCCAATCCGGCGTAGGCCCTTCGACAACCAGGCTGACGTCCTTACCATCGGGGCTGACGACATCGACCAGCACGGTGGATTTTCCGTCCCGTTTGACATCGCGGATGGTCAACGGATTGGGATCACCGACGTTGGCGGGCTTGGGCACGGTATCGAGCGCCGCGAACAGCATGCTGTCTTCGGTACTCGCCACGCTGGTGAAAGGCAGCTCCGCATTTGCCTCGACGGGAATGCAGAGCTTTTCGCATACCGCGTAGCTGATATATGCCCGCAGTGTTACCGGCTTCTCGGCGTTTTTCGCCACGATCCGCAACGGCAACACGAACTGATCACGGTAGCCCAATGAATGGCCGCCGGCGCCGTCATCGAACTTCATCGGTGCCGGCCACAAAACCGTCACGGCGTCGATATTGTCGGATTTTGAAAAATCAAAGCGCGGCGGCACGCCGGAATCGCCAGGGGAGCGCCAGTAGGTCTTCCAGCCCGGTTGAAGCTGAAACGCGATGCCGCCGAGCAGTACCGCGCCGCTGCGCGAGCCGGCGAGCAACTGGACCGCGGAATGCGCATCGCGCTGCCACGGAGAAGCATCCCCGGCGCGAGCCTCGATGCTCAGGGACGAGGCAAATACGGTGGCTGCGAAGCCAAGCGCCGCGCGCATGGGAACTAAGACGGTCATCAAGCGTGTTTACAGGCTAGCGGTATCGTAAACCATTGAATTGCTTGTGATGTACTTACAATTGCAAAGCAAGCTTGATTGACAGAACTGGCACCCAATATCAGGATTGGGCAGCAACATGAGAGTTCTGCGCGGATGGGCCCTGAAGGTAAAAAACCAAGGAACGTTCGCAGCGAAGCCGCGGACGTCAGCGATGGCTTGACCGACAACGGCTATCTCGATGGCCAATTGCTGATCGCGATGCCGGTGATGGGAGACCCGCGGTTCGAGCGTTCGGTGATCTATGTCTGCGCCCATTCTTCCGAAGGCGCCATGGGCATCATCGTCAATCGTCCGGCTGGCAGCATCGATTTCCCGGAATTGCTGGTGCAACTCGATATCATCAAAGAAGCCGACCAGATCAAGCTGCCGGAAAACGCCGAAAGCATGAAGGTGCTGAAAGGCGGCCCGGTCGAGACCGGCCGCGGTTTCGTGCTCCATTCAAGCGATTTCTTTATCAAGGATGCGACTCTGCGCATCGATGACGGCATTTGCCTCACGGCGACCGTCGATATTCTCAAGGCGATCGCCAGGGGCGCCGGCCCGAAGCATGCCATCCTGGCGCTCGGCTATGCCGGCTGGGCGCCCGGACAATTGGAGACCGAAATCCAGGACAATGGCTGGCTGCACTGCGACGCCGACCCGGATTTGATCTTCGGCGGCGACGTCGAGGAAAAATACCAGCGCGCCTTGCGCAAGATCGGGATCGATCCGGGCATGCTGTCGAACGAAGCCGGGCACGCGTAGAGCGTTTTCCGAGCGAAGTGGACGCCGGCTTCGCGCGGCGAATCCGCGCCATATCCCGCCTTGCAGCACCAATCGAGGATACCGACTTCCGGTCCGCCATTCTGGCGGGCGGGGAGGCATGCTGGTGGAACGCTGGATACGAGTCCGTCCAGCGGCGGCGAAGATACGCATGGAGAGAGTTGCGCCCGAATTATTCGATGCCAGGTGGCCTCCGGCGTCCCTTAACAGGCGATTGGAGTCCGGCGTTGGGCACGAAGCGGACGTGCCATACATTTCCATCAATGTCCGCCATCGGAGGTACAATGGAATTGGTCGGCCGGTAGCCGTCTTCCGCCAATAACGAACGCCTACGGGGATTGCTTTTACCCGTTCGGTTGGCTTGGGCTAAAACTTCTCATCTGTTAGACTCCAGTCGAAGGAAGCGCCGAGATGGACGTGCCCGGACCAGAGCGCAGGCTGGCAGCAGTGGTCGCCGCTGATGTGGTCGGCTATAGCCGGCTGATGGAGGCGGATGAAACGGGGACGCTTGCCCGTCTCAAAACTCATCGCATCGAGCTCATCGATCCGGCCATTGCTAAAAACCGCGGTCGCATCATCAAGACCACAGGCGACGGCATGCTGCTCGAGTTCCACAGCGTCGCCGACGCGGTACTATGCGCTGCCGAGATCCAGCGCCGGATGTCCCGACGTAACACCGATGTCTCGCCCGCGCGGTGGATTCAGTTCCGCATCGGCATCAATCTTGGCGATGTGATCGCTGAGGAAAACGACATCTTTGGAGACGGCGTGAACGTCGCGGCCCGTCTGGAATCCCTCGCCGAACCGGGCGGCATCTACGTTTCGGGCGCAGTCCGCGATCAGGTCGGCGACCGACTTGATGAGATCGCATTCGAGGATCTCGGCGACCAGAACGTCAAGAATATTGCCCGCCCGATCCGTGTTTTTCGCGTCCGGCTTCAGCCGGAGGTAACGATCGCGCCACAGAGCGAGGACGCTACGGTAACGACAACATCACCCAAGAAGCCGTCCATCGCCGTGCTGCCACTCGTTAACATGAGCGGCGATCCGGAGCAGGAGTTCTTTGCGGACGGTCTTACCGAGGACATCATTACGGAGCTGTCGCGCTTCCGCGACCTGCTCGTCATCTCGCGCAATTCAAGTTTCGTATACAAGGGCAAGGCGGTGAAGGTTCAGGAGGTCGCGCGCGAATTCGGCGTCGAATACATCCTCGAGGGGAGTGTGCGAAAGGCGGGTGGTCGCATCCGCGTAACCGTGCAGCTGATTGACGCAGAAACCGACCGTCACATTTGGGCTGAACGGTACGATCGCGAGCTTGAGGATATATTCGCTATCCAGGACGAGATGACCTGCGCGATAGTCGCGACGCTGCCGGGTCGCGTTGAGGCAGCCACCCATGACCGTGCGAAGCGCAAGCCAACCGACAATATGGCGGCATATGAGTGCGTGCTGACGGCAAAGGTTCTGCACCACCGCTCGCTCCGGGAGGACAATGCAGCAGCGCTACGCCTGCTTGACCGCGCCATCGCGCTCGATCCGAACTATGCACATGCGCACGCATGGAAGGGATGCGTTCTGGGCCAAGCATGGACTTATGGCTGGTGTGAGGATCGCGAGGCCATCTTTCAGCAGGTGTCCGCCGAGCTCGAAGTCGCACTCGCGCTCGATGGCAACGATAGTGACGTGCACCGCATCCTTGCGGCACTGAGCTTGAACCGCGACGAGCATGACAGGGCCGCGTACCATCAAGAACGGGCGCTCGCGCTCAACCCCAACTACGACCTAGTTGTAGTGCAGCAGGGCGAGCTTCTGACGTGGCTTGGGCGGCCTGAAGAAGGCATCGACTGGATAAAGAAAGCCATGCGCCTCAACCCCTATCACCCCGAGCGCTTCTGGAGTCACCTCGGGCGCGCCTGCTATTGCGCCGAGAGATACGCCGAAGCTGCTGAGGCGTTCTCCCGGATCACCAGGCCTGACTACACTCATCATGCCTTTCTTGCGGCCACTTTCGCGCAGATGGGTAACGACGTCGCGGCCGCCGCCCACGCAGCAGAAGCCCTGAAGCGC
The DNA here is from genome assembly GCA_025960445.1 of Bradyrhizobium sp. Lineage (GTDB taxonomy): Bacteria > Pseudomonadota > Alphaproteobacteria > Rhizobiales > Xanthobacteraceae > Bradyrhizobium. Next base: position 4,154 of record JAICIT010000176.1, read on the forward strand.
GAGCCGAAATTCTCGATCGCTGTCTATCTCGCCACACAGCATTACAAGCGCCAGGTCGATCGCAAGCGCCACGAGGCGGGCCTAGTCAAGGCTGGCCTGACGGCCTGACCATCGAAGCGCGTGGCGAGCGCTATCGCACCGAGGATACGGGCACCAACCGTATCGCCGACTGATTAAACCCGTGTCCGCATCAGGAGCAAAGCGGAAGGCGGTCGGCCTGGTGGCGACTTCCGCTTTTGGACCCACAGCGGACATCGATCGGCTAGGCTAGTTCTTCGTAGCTACAATTTCGATCTCAACCAGCATCGCCGGGTGCACCAAATCGCAAATGACGAGCGTGGACGCTGGGCGTACCTCGCCCATCACTTCCAGGAAAACGGCGCGATACGCGGAAACGTAATTTCGGTCGACAACATAACCGGTGACCTTAACCACGTCGGTCAACGTCATTCCGGCCTCATTGAGCAGGACCTCGATTTGCGCCCAGGCCTTCCGCGCCTGGATTTCGAAGTCTCCGCTCACGTCGCCCTGACCGGCGACGTAGAGTGTGGGACCGGGAACCTCAACCAAGACCGCTTGACTGAAGTGTGCGAACCGCCTGACACCCTCCGGATCGTGCTTTCGTATCGCCACTGCACGCTCCTGTTTGCACACAAAAGGGCGCCCGCCGGCCGTGTTTGGCTGATCGCATCCCCGCAAACTAACGAATTACCTAGGGTAGGCTCAGTAGACAAGTCGAGACATTCTTGAACCCGCACTTGACATTTTTCATCGTCCCATTCGTTCGTCTGAGAGACCGGGGACATGCGCTATTCCAGATTGACCGTCGACGGGTCATGTTCTTTCAGAATCAAGCCGCCGTTTTCGACCTCCCTGCTCGTTGGTCCGGGAAAATTCGGAGTGCTACGTCGTCAAGGACACCAGCGTGCGTAACCTTGGCGTGGCTTTATTGCCGCGACGACGCGCAGCGCTACAGTTTCGGCGTTGGCAAGCTTTCGTCGGATGAAGCGCGCCGGACTAGCCGCCACCATCAAGGCACGATGGATTTGCGAACAGGCGCATCAGCAGTTGAAAGAAAAACTCGGACTTGATCACTTCGAGGGACCTGGCAAGGTCTTCCATCGTCACGCATTGATGACCATGATCGCCTACGCCTTCCTGCAACATCGTCACCTCACACAAGTGGGGCGAAAAAAGAATCAACGGACCGCCGCCTCAGCCTTGCCAGCCGGCCGTACGCCACGCCATCGTCGATCTAATTCTTCGACCACTATCTCAACAAATGCCCACACTGCCGAAGACGAAGCCGTGAAAAACAGTGGCGTGGGTAAATCTACCAAAGTAGTGCTAGTGCGTGGGCTCATTAACGTGGAGCTATACCCTGATTGAAGCTATTTGGACGAAGGCTAAGTAATTAGCGCAAGTTTGTCACAGCGGATCGTCACCCGACGACATTGCGTGATTTTGTTGAAGAACCGCTCGCCCTACCAGGGTCCTCACGGACGAACGCGGATGATCGTCTTCCCCGCGCGTCGCTCGGTCGAGTTGAAGGCAGCGACGGCATCGTCGAGGGTCGAGACGTTGCCGATGTTCGTCCGCAGTCGTCCGTCCCGCACCCGCTGCACGATCTCGCTCAGTTGGGCGCGATCGGACTCGACAACGAAGTCGACCGCCAGGCCGTCGGCGGGCCGCGCCCCAGTCGGCCCGACGATGGACACCAGTGTTCCTCCGGCTCGAATCAGGCCCGCGGACCGCTTCTGGATATCGCCGCCGATGACATCGAACACCAGATCGACGCCGCCGACGTCTTCCAGCGCGTCGTTGTCGAGGTCGACGAACTCCATCGCGCCGAAGTCGAGCGCCTGCTGGCGGTCGGCGGCCCGTCCGGTGCCGATGACGTAGGCGCCGAACTCACCTGCGAGTTGAGTCACCA
>JAICIT010000177.1 GCA_025960445.1 Bradyrhizobium sp.
CAATTCGTTAAAGCAGGTCGCCGATTCCCAATGCTCCAGTGCCGCGTTCTGCTCGTCAGTGACCCCGACATTCTTGCCGATGCGCTTGTGCGCCACCACTTCATAGGGCGCCTCGCACAGAATACCCGTGCGCGTTATTGCCAGCTCACGCACGATCGGGTCAAGCTCGCCTTTGCGGCGGATCGCGCCGCCGAGACGGCAATATTGTTCAAAATAGCTCGGCGAGTGAGCCATCATCCGAAAGATGTTGGCGTTTCGGTTCTTGCCGAGTATCTCGCGCGTTCGCTCATTCGATTTTGCAGGATCGCAATACTCGATACGGGCCATGTTTCACCTTGGTTTCTCTGCTCGTGCCGTTGAAGCACCATTCGGCGATCAACAGGCCGCATCGCAGTCAAATTGCCGCCGCATTACTATTCGATCTTGCGAATGTCGATATTCGCTGAGTGGGGACTCGTCAAAGCGAATAATCGTCGTGGGGTGTTCCGAGTACAAATCTGACCATCGCAGTGCGCTTTCGCGCAACGATGAGTCATGCCCAAGTCTAGGGAGATAGGCATGAAGGAAGCCACCAAAAGGGCGGCCTCGGAAGCGCTCGCGCGAACGCTGGCGGTGACGGCAATGCTCGTCATCGCCAGCTTCATTTTTTACTCGCGGTGAATCGGGGGGGTGGCTGCGAGACATCGTGGATGACGAGCCGCCTTAAACCGCCCTCTCAAAGTACGGAATTAGCCGATCGGCAAATCGTGCAAACCGCGCTTTAACCTTGTCGCCGATGCAAAGATCGTTGCTTCCATGCCCCATCATTCGAAATCCCTCCTCGGTATCGACGAGAACGATGTTGTACGGCACGTGAGCGCGGGTTTCCGCCGTTGCCGCGCGGCAGACGAGTGAAGTGGCGTAAATTGTGCCCTGACCGTTCGCGCGCTTTTCAACCGGATCCGGGGCGCCGCAGATGCAACAGAAGCTGCGCCGGAAATACTGCAGGTTGCCGCAGGCGGCGCAGCATTGATAGACGATGGCTTCGGCGCCCACAGTCCAGTCGGGCATCGGCTGCTCACTCATCGTACGCGCTCCAGAAACATGCTGACATGCGACGACAATACGCCGCCATCCCCATGCAGCAGCGCAATTGAGGCGTCGCGCACCTGACGATTTCCCGCGCGTCCGGTCATTTGCAAGTGCGTCTCGACCAGATGCGCCATCGCGCCGCCGACACCGCAATGGCCATAGCTCAATAATCCACCATGCGTATTGAGCGGCATCTCACCATTACGGCTGAAATAGCCGGAACGGACACGGGACGCGGCCTCGCCTCTTGCCGCCAGGCCAAGGTCTTCCAGCAGCATGGCCAAAGTAATCGTAAAACTGTCGTAGACAGCGGCGTAGCGCACGTCCGACATGCCAACACCGGCCTGCTGTTTTGCCCGCGCGATTGCGATCTCGGCTCCAAGCTCACTCAAGGCCGGCGCCGCCGTCACATGCTGATGGGTATGGGCCTGCGCGCAGCCGAGCACCCGAACACGCATGTCTGAGGTCGCCTCACGACTGACCACAAACGCCGCGCCGCCGTCAGACACCGGGCAACAATCCAGAAGCTTTAACGGCAGCGCGACTGGCTTGGATGCCATGATATCGGCGACGGTTATCGGGTCGTTGAATTGGGCGCCGGGATGCGACAGCGCGTGGGTACGCATCAGCACGGCGAACTCGGCGAGGTCTTCCTGTGTGACGCCGTATTCATGCATGTAGCGGGAAGCAACGAGGCCATAATAGGCCGGGATTGTCGGTCCCAACGGCACTTCGTAATGGGGATCTCCAACCTGCGCCAACGCCAGGATCGATGCATCACGACTTTGTCCGGTCAGGCGGTTCTCTCCTGCAACCACCAGCACATGCTGGACAACTCCGGCTTCGACCAGATGGTGCGCCAGCATGGTCATAGCCAAACCTGTTGCGCCACCAACCTGGACTGCATGAGCGTAAGCGGGCCGAATGCCGAAATGTTCGGCGAACACCGTGGCCAGCATGATATGCGGCGAGACGGTGGAATAACCACATAGAACGCCGTCGATCTGGTGTCGCTTCAGGCCAGCATCGGTAATCGCAAGCTCTGCGGCCTTGCTCATGAGATCGAGCGACGACGAGCCTTCATGTCTGCCATATGGCGTGAGGCCGACGCCGGTGACGAAACTCATGGCTCTCGAACCAAGCTACGCGCCGGCACGAATGACGAAGTGAGAGTCCTGTTCGCCATCTGATCGATCGCCATCTCAATAAGACTTCGGCAGTCCCAGGACTTTCTCGGCGATAAAGCTGAGGATGAGCTGCGGACTGATCGGCGCAATCCGCGGGATCAGGGATTCTCTCAGATAGCGCTCGACGTGGAATTCCTTTGCGTAGCCGAACCCACCATGCGTCATTACGGCCTGCTCGCATGCGTGAAAGCCAGCCTCCGCGGCAAGATATTTCGCCGCATTGGCGGCCGGTCCGCAGGGCATCCCCTGATCGTATTGCCAGGCGGCCGATAGCGTCATCAGCCACGCCGCCTCAAGTTCCATCCAGTTCCTGGCGAGAGGATGTTGAATCGCCTGGTTCTTGCCGATCGGGCGATTGAACACGTTGCGTTGCTTGGCATACGCGGCCGCGCGCGACAGAGCCACCTGCCCCAATCCCACCGCCTCGGCCGCGATCAGGATGCGTTCCGGATTCATGCCGTGCAGAATGTATTCGAAGCCGCGGCCTTCCTCGCCGAGGCGATCGTGAAGCGGAATTTCAAAGTTCTCGATGAAGAGTTCGTTGGAATCGACGGGCTTGCGGCCCATCTTTTCGATTTCATGCACGACGATGCGGCTGCGGTCGAAGTCGGTATAAAATAAACTCAAGCCGTGGGTCGGATTTTTGACTTCCTCCAGCGGAGTAGTGCGCGCCAACAGCAGAATCTTCTCGGCAACCTGCGCCGTGGAGATCCAGACCTTCTGGCCGTTGACCACGTATTTATTGCCGGAACGTACCGCGCGGGTCTTCAACTGCGTGGTGTTGAGGCCAGTGTTCGGTTCCGTGACGGCGAAGCAGGATTTCTCGGCGCCGGCGACGATCGGCGGCAACATCCGCCTGCACTGTTCCTCAGTTCCGAACACGACGACCGGATTGAGCCCGAACACGTTCATGTGCACGGCCGAAGCGCCCGACATGCCGGCGCCCGACTCCGCAATCGTTCGCATCATGATCGCGGCATCGATAATGCCGAGACCCGAGCCGCCATAGGCTTCGGGAATGCAGATGCCGAGCCAGCCGGCATCGGCCAATGCCCTATGAAAGTCGGCGGGATATCCGCCGTCCTTGTCTTTCTTCAACCAATAGGCGTCATCGAAGCGCGCGCAGATCTTTGCGACCGCTTCCCGGATCGATTCCTGATTGGCCGTGAGGGCGAAATCCATCGTCTCAATCCACCCCTGTAGCCTCGGGGGCCTTGGTAGCACCGTCGCGCACCAGCGCCGCGATCTCCTCGCTCGAGAATCCGACTTCGCGAAGAACTTCCGCGCCGTGCTGATTTAGGCGTGGCGCAAGTCGGGTGGTCTCTACTGGAGTCTCCGACCAGGTGGCGGACACCTTCATGTTGCGGATTTTGCCCTCACTGGGATGATCCACCACCGGGAAGAAATCGGTCGCGACCAGATGCGGGTCACCCAAAATACTCTCCAGATTGTGCATCGGCATGACCGGCACATCGGCCTTCTCGAGCAGCTCGGTCCAGTCGGCGGTGGTTCTCGTCTCGAAGATGCGGGCCAGTTCCGCGTAGACCATGTCAATGTTGGCGGCACGTCCGGCGAAGGTCGCGAACTTGCGGTCAGCGCGCAGATCGTCGCGCCCGGTCGCGTGGAAGAAATTCTCCCATTGCTTGTCGTTGTAGACAATGACGCAGATGTAGCCGTCCGAAGTCTTGTACGGTCGTCGGTCGCGCGAGAGGTGCCGGGCATAGCCGCCCTTGTCCAGCGGCGGCTCATAGGTCAATCCGCCCATGTGATCGCCCATGACAAAGCCGGCCATGGTCTCGAACATCGGGATGTCCAGGCGCTGGCCGTGCCCGGTTCGGTCGCGATGTACCAAGCTTGCGCAGATCGCACCTACCGCCGCCAAGCCGACAATGCGATCGACGAGTGCGTTTGGAACGTAGCGCGGAATGCCATCGCCGGTCTGCGCCATCAGCGCGGGCAAGGCGGTAGCGCCCTGGATCAGGTCGTCATAAGCGGGCTTCGCCGCGTAGGGGCCATCCTGCCCAAAACCGAACACGCCGGCATAGATCAGGCGCGGATTGAGTTTCGAAACGACATCGTAGCCGAGGTTCAGCCGCGCCATCGCCTGCGGACGCACGTTGTAAACCAGCACATCCGCCGACGCGATCAGGCGCAAGGCCGCATCGCGCCCGGCCGGATTCTTCAGGTCGAGTGCAATGCTGCGCTTGCTGCGGTTCGTGTTCAGGAATACTGGGCCCATGCCGGGATGACGGGTCGGGCCGATCAGACGTGTGACGTCGCCTTCGACCGGCTCTATCTTGACCACGTCGGCGCCGTAGTCACCCAGCGTCTGAGTGGCATAAGGCCCCATCAGCACGGTCGTCATGTCGACGATCCTGATGCCTTTCAGAGGTCCCATGCCCTGCTCGCTCCCGATGCGCTCTATTGGCCGCGATGCGGCTCTAGAGACGTACTAACGGCAGCGTGTCGCCAAGATCAAGGCCAACCCGCGCATGGATGGTGGCCCGGCGAGATTGCAGTTATGCGCGAGCTGTCTACTTCGCGGGCTCCAACAGGGAGACGTAATTGGCAACCGCCGCACCGCCCATATTGAAGATGCCGGCGAGTTTTGGATCCCTGATCTGCATGCCCTCGGGCGCCTGCCCTAACAGTTGCATCGCCGTCATCACGTGCATGGAAACGCCGGTAGCGCCGATCGGATGGCCTTTGGCCTTTAATCCGCCGGAAGGATTGATCGGCAGCTTGCCGTCTTTCTGGGTCCAGCCCTCCTTGATGGCGCGCGCGCCCTGCCCCCTCGGCGTCAGTCCCATCGCCTCATATTCAATGAGTTCGGCGACCGTGAAACAGTCGTGCGTTTCGACAAAGGACAAGTCGGAGAGTTGGACCCCGGCCGATTGCAACGCGCGCTGCCAGGCCACCGTGCAGCCTTCGAATTGCAGGATGTCGCGCTTCGACATCGGCAGGAAGTCCTGGGCATGTGCGGTAGCTTTGATATTGACGGCCTTGCCCATCGATCTCGCGGTTTCGGCGTCGGTCAGAACCAGCGCCGCGGCGCCATCGGAAACCAGCGAACAGTCGGTTCGCTTCAGCGGCCCTGCCACAAACGGGTTCTTCTCGCTTTCCGAACGGCAGAATTCGTAGCCGACATCCTTGCGCATCTGGGCGTAGGGGTTGGCGACTCCATTCTTGTGGTTCTTGGCGGCAATCATCGCGAGCGCGTCGGATTGGTCGCCATATTTCTGGAAATACGCCTGGGCGATCTTGCCGAATACGCCCGCGAAGCCTCCTGGAGTGTCGCCGTCTTCCGGCAGATAAGATGCCCGTAACAAGTTCCGGCCAATTTCAGGGCCCGGCGTTCGGGTCATCTGCTCCACGCCGACAACCAGCACGATTTTTGCCGCGCCAGCAGCAATCGCCCGGATGCCTTGATGCACTGCAGCCGAACCGGTGGCGCAGGCATTTTCGACCCTTGTCGTCGGCTTGAACCGCAACTGCGGATCGGCCTGCAGCACCAGTGACGCGGTAAAATCTTGCGGCGAAAAGCCGGCATTGAAATGCCCGAGCAGGATCTCGTCGACATCAGCGGCTGAGATGCCGGCGTCGGCCAGCGCGTCGGTCGCGACGCGGACGACCAGGGTTTCGACCGTTTCATTGTCGAACTTTCCGAACGGCGTGTGGGCCCATCCGACGATGCTGGCTGCCATGACTATTCTCCCGTGAGTTCCCGCCGATCCGGTCAGGTCACGAACTTACCACCAAGTTCGTCCTCGATGTGAATGCGGATAATATCATCAAAGTTCTTTTCCGCGGTCGTGAAGCCGAGTTTCA
>JAICIT010000178.1 GCA_025960445.1 Bradyrhizobium sp.
ATCATCCGCACGCGGCTACGCTGCTCCGTGGATTGGCTACCGCGGGGTCATCGCCCTTGTCCGATCGCTTGGTGGCGGACTGCCGCCACCAAAGTCGCGAGATCAGGCCGCCTTGGCCTTCGATTTCGCCACGTGCGTCGAGATCGCATCCATCAATGCGGGCGAGAGACAATCATAAGGTTCTAGCCCGAGCTCCTTGAGGCGCGACCGGATGCCCGACATTTGCGACGGATCGACACCGGACTCAATCACCGACGACACGAACGCCGCAAACTGCGGAGCGGCCGAGCCCGATTCCGTAAACAGTTCCGGATGGATGAAATCGAGACCGTAGAACGGATGCGCCTTGTTCTCGATCCGGCCGTACATGTGCGTGCCGCAGACCCTGCACGCATGGCGCTGGATCGTCGCCGACGCATCGACCACATGGAGCTTGTCGCCGTTTTCGAGAACGGTGACGTTCTCGCGCGGCACCACCGCGACCACCGAGAACACGGCCCCGTCCGGCTTCCAGCATTTGGTGCAGCCGCAGGCATGGTTGTGGGCGACGTCACCCTTGATTCCAACCTTGACCGGCCGGTCTTTGCATTTGCAGACCAGCGTTCCGCCGCTAAAGCTGCCTGAGCCCTTCTTGACACCGCTGTCAACGGATGGGTGGATATGAACTGTCATGGGCCTATCCTCCTGTTTGACGTTTCGGATTTAGAATACGACGACCGAACGGATCGACTTGCCTTGATGCATCAGATCGAAGCCCTTGTTGATGTCCTCGAGCTTGAGGACATGAGTGATCATCGGATCGATCTGGATCTTTCCGTTCATGTACCAGTCCACTATTTTGGGCACGTCGGTACGGCCGCGCGCGCCGCCGAACGCCGTGCCCTTCCAGACCCGGCCGGTCACGAGCTGAAATGGTCGTGTTGAAATTTCCTTGCCTGCTTCGGCGACACCGATGATCACCGACACGCCCCAGCCGCGGTGGCAGCACTCCAGCGCCTGGCGCATCACCGTGGTGTTGCCGGTGCAATCGAAAGTGTAGTCGGCTCCTCCGTCGGTCAGCGTCACGAGGTGTTGGACGACATCGCCGCCGATTTTGGTCGGATTGACGAAGTGCGTCATGCCGAATCGTCGGCCCCACTCTTCCTTGCTGTCGTTGATATCGACGCCGATGATCTTGTCGGCACCCACCATCTTCGCGCCCTGGATGACGTTGAGTCCGATGCCGCCGAGCCCGAATACGACCACGTTGGCGCCGGGCGTAACCTTGGCGGTGTTCACCACCGCGCCGACGCCCGTGGTGACGCCGCAGCCGATGTAGCAGCTCTTGTCGAACGGAGCATCCTCACGGATTTTGGCGACGGCGATTTCCGGCAGCACGGTAAAATTGGAAAAAGTCGAGCAGCCCATGTAGTGGAAGACCGGCTTACCCTTGTGGCTGAAGCGCGAGGTGCCGTCCGGCATCAACCCCTTGCCCTGCGTGGCACGGATCGCGGTGCAAAGATTGGTCTTCTGGCTGAGACAGCTTTTGCACTGCCGGCATTCAGGCGTGTAGAGCGGGATCACATGATCTCCGGGCTTCACCGAGTGGACGCCCGGCCCCACCTCACGGACGATCCCGGCGCCTTCGTGACCGAGGATGGAAGGAAAAATCCCCTCACTGTCGAAACCGTCGAGGGTGTAGGCATCGGTGTGGCAGATGCCGGTCGCCTTGATTTCGACCAGGACCTCACCGGCTTTCGGGCCTTCCAGATCGACCTCGACGATCTCAAGCGGCTTCTTCGCTTCGAACGCGACAGCGGCACGGGTCTTCATTGTAAACTCCAGCTTCGCATCTCGAGAGATTCCTCAGCCCATTTTTTATTCATCTGTTTTGATTCATTTGCTGTCTGCCATGCAGTCATCTTCCTGCTTTTGCGCGGCTGGCGTTTTCTCCTCGTGCTTGGCGGGACGGCCACGGCCGACTGCGCCGTTGGCGCGCGCGCGCAGATAGACGTAGAGGTCGTCGAGATAGCAGACGACGTTTCGATTATTACCGAACGAGGGCATCACGTTTTCCTGCGAGGTGCTGACGTTCTGACGCCCGCTTGCGACCACGCCGAGAAAATCCGCATAGCTCATGGTCTTGAGCGAGTCTTTCAGTGCCGGCGCGTAGGTGGAGCCCATGCCATCCGGCCCATGGCAGACGTGACACTCCGAATGGTAACGGCGGTACCCGGAATAGGTGTACCAATCAACGGTGCCGTCCGGGGCGACCTTGAATGTCGGGTTACCCTCCTTGTCCAGGTATTTGCCGTTCTCGGATTTGACCGCCGTCGGATCGGCGGCCGTGTCGGCGACAACTATGTTTCCCGATGCCACGAGGGCCATCGCGGCAACTCCAAACCAGATCTTACCCAATCGAATGTCCTCGGCACTGCATCACAGCAAGTGTCCCGGCGCGACTGTCGCGCCGGGACGATTGATTTTTCACTGCGGCAGTGAGAACACCGTCAGCGTACCGCCAAGCGCGGTGTAGTTGCTCAGCGCAGCATAACCGCCGACAGCGCCGAGACCTGCAGTCGGATCGGTCAGGCCAGCCGCGAGGCCGATGCCGGCCCAGCCGCCAACTCCGGACAGAACCGCAACATACTGCTTGCCGCCCTGCTCGTAGGTCGTGACGTTGCCGATGATCCCGGACGGCGTCTTGAACTTGTAAAGCTCCTTGCCCGTCTTGGCATCGACCGCCTTCAGGTAGCCTTCCAGCGTTCCGTAGAACACCACGCCGCCAGCGGTGGCGAGCGCACCGGACCACACCGAGAACTGCTCCTTGTTCGACCATGCGATCTTGCCGGTCTTGCCGTCCCACGCGATGAAGTTGCCCATGTTGCTCTCACCGGGAGGCGGATACATCGACAGCGTCGCCCCGACATAGGGCTGGCCGGCGGTGTAGCTCACCTTGAACGGCTCGTAGTCCATGCAGACGTGGTTGGTCGGTACATAGAACAGCTGGGTGTCCGGCGAATACGCCGCCGGTTGCTCATCCTTGCTGCCGAGTGCTGCCGGGCAAATGCCCTTGACGTTATGGTCCTCGCCCTGCTTGTCGGTCGAATATTGATCGAGAACCTTGGGACGACCATAGGTCGGCGAGCTCTTGTTCATGTCGACGCCGCTGGTCCAGTTGACCTTCGGATCGTACTTTTCGGCCACCAGCAACTCGCCCGTGGCGCGATCCAGCGTGTAGCCAAGCCCGTTACGATCGAAATGGGTCAACAGCTTGCGCTCGGTGCCATTGATCTGCTGATCGCTCAGGATCATTTCGTTGACGCCGTCGTAGTCCCATTCATCATGGGGCGTCATCTGGTAGACCCACTTGGCCATGCCGGTGTCCGGGTCACGCGCCCAGATCGTCATCGACCATTTGTTGTCGCCCGGACGCTGCTTCGGATTCCATGTCGAGGGATTGCCCGAGCCGTAGTAGATGAGGTTCAGGCTGGGGTCATAGGAAATCCATCCCCAGGTCGCACCGCCGCCGATCTTCCATTGATCGCCCTGCCACGTCTTAAGGCTGGAATCCTTGCCGACCGGCTTGCCGAGTTCAGTGGTCTTGGTCGGATCGACCAGGATCTGGTCATCCGGCCCTTCCGAAAAAGCGCGCCACACCATCTTGCCGGTCTTGATGTCATAGGCGGTCATATGGGCCTGCACCCCAAATTCTCCGCCGGAAATCCCGATCAGGACCTTGTCCTTGACGACCATTGGCGCCGAGGTGCCGGTCGCGCCCTTGCTGGGATCGCCGTTCTTTGCGGTCCACTCGACCTTGCCGGTCTTGGCATCGAGCGCCACCAGAGTCGTATCGGCCTGATGCAGGAAAATCTTGCCGTCGCCATAGGCCACGCCACGGTTGACGGTGTCGCAGCACATCACAGGAATGACGTTTGGATCCTGCTTGGGCTCATACTTCCAGACAATCTTGTTGTCGTTGGCCAAATCGAGCGCATAGACCGTGTTTGGAAACGGCGCATGGACGTACATCATATTGCCGATGATCAGCGGTCCACCTTCATGGCCACGCAGCACGCCGGTCGAAAACGTCCAGGCCACCTGCAATTTGCCGACATTGGCCGCGGTGATCTGGTCGAGTTTCGAATAACGCGTGTTGGCGTAATTGCCGGTCGGCATCACCCAATCCTTTGGGTTCTGCGACATCTTCGTCAGTTCGTCGTTGGCGGTAGCGGCGCCGGCAGCGAATGCCGCTACAGCACCAACACAGGTTGCGAGTAGCACCTTGCGCATAACGAGACCTCCCATGTGATTTTTAAGTTCACTTTTAACGCTGGGCTTTGCTCGTCCAGCGCTCAACCGTTGCAGCGAAGATATTCTTCGAAAGCGCGCGCCTCGCCTTGGCGCTGCGCTACCTCAACGCAAATGAGGCTTGCCGGCCCGTTCAAGCGCCGCAGGCCTCGCCGGAGCACGAGGCTCCGCTTGCCTTGGTCAATATGTGGAGAATTAATCAGGATGATGCCGTCGCGGCAGCTTGTACCTCCCGATACCAGCTTTGGGTTTGCGTCCGAGGACGATCACCTGCCGGATATCATTTCTATTTTTTCGTGCTTATTCCTACCTCCACTGGAGACTGGAAACTTGCCCAAGAGGGAAGCAACTTTGCTCGACAGCGAAACTCGACGATCTTTTTCGTTGCCAGCGGCGGTTCGCTTTTTCGTTGCCGGCCGTTGGGTTGCGCGAAAGGCGACCTGCAGGTCTGCCGCCACCACCCACTCTGCGGCAATTTAGGCAAAGTGTTGCGCCTGCCCGCCACACTTCCGCTTGACGGCGCCCGGGCTTAGGCGGAAAACTAGTAGTGTTACTCGAATGATAGCTGTGAAGACGACGACCGCACGTCTGATGGCGTCATATTTTGATCTCGATTCACGCATGTGATTGGATCATGGGAAGTTCCGTACATACCCTGAGCACCTTCGGACTGGCGCCGAAGAAGCAGGTCCAGTTCTGGACCGACGCCCTGACAGAACTTTGCGGTCAATTCGATATCGATCCGCTCGACGCTCCCTCACTACAAGGACAGATCAACTACAAGACCGTCTCGCGCCTGAAACTCTGTCAGATCGAGGTGAGTCAACACCGGCTCGCCCATGCCGCGTCGCCCGGCAAGTCAGGCGATCACCCCTATGTCAAAATTCTGTTCCAGACACACGGCATATCGCATTTCGAGCAAGATGGCCGCCGGTTCGACCTCGCGCCCGGCGATTGCCTCGCCTACGATGTGTCCTGTCCACACAGCATCGTCAGTCCGTCGCTGACGCGGCACGAAGTCGTGGTCGTGCCAAAGGAAGTGCTGACGGAGCGCGGGTTCCATTCGGCAAAGCTGCCAGCCTGCAAACTTTCCGCGCGCAGCGGCACCGGCCGGATCGCGCATGATTTCATGCAGGCCGCATTCGGTGAAGCTGCCCTACTGTCGCCGCAAACCGCGCTCGGCGTCGCCGATACGCTGATCGACCTGTTGCTGCTGCCGCTTCGCGAGGCCGGGACGACATTCGATCGGGGTGGTCCGCTGGCGCTCTATGTGCGGGCGCAAGCCTTCATCAACGAGCATTTACGTGACCCGGATCTGAGCATCGACCAGATCTCCGCGGAATTGGGCTGCACCAAACGTTACCTGCACATGCTGTTCAGTGAACGGGGCATGACCGTCAGCGACTACATCTGGCAGGCAAGGCTGCAGCACTGCCGTCAGGAGCTGGAGGCCCATGGTGGCAAAACCATCACTGACGTCGCTTTTTCCTGGGGCTTTTCGAGCTCGTCGCATTTCAGTCGCGTGTTCAGAAAGTTTTTCGGGATCGTTCCTTCCTCGATCCTGCACAAGTCGTCGCCGCGCAGCGTTTAGTTGGAGATTCGGGAGCTACGCCGCCCGAACTGTCGCGAGAAAACTCTCGACCTCCTGCTTTAGGCGCTGGGACTGCTTTGCGAGTTCGCCGGCCGAACCGAGAACCAGTTGGGCCGCCGTTCCCACCTGTCCCGATGCCTGCGTCACGCCGGCGATGTTTTGCATAATACCCTGGGTGCC
>JAICIT010000179.1 GCA_025960445.1 Bradyrhizobium sp.
GACCGCCATTCCTCGCTGGTGTATTTGCCGACCATCGCGTCGTTCACGGTCACTTGCCCGAATGCGCCCATGACGATGCCGATCGCGGCGACGATCAGCGGCAGGTTCGACAACGTCGCCGCCAGGTAGAGGAACGGCGCCAGCACAAACGACAGGGGGAGACTGACGGCCTTGAGAGAATAGCGATCGATCAACTTGCCGATCGTGTATTGCGTCATCGCACCGAACACGTAGACGCAGGCCGCGATGAGGCCGAGCATGGCAGGACTTTTGGTCAAGTCAGTAAGCCTTTCCGCGAACAGCTTGGGCAGCGCCACCGTGACCGCGTTAAAGGTGGTCGAGATAGCGACCACCACGATCAGCAGTGCCACGATTACTCGCCACATGTCTTGTTTCGCGACGCGAGCTTGCGCAGCCGCCTGCTTGTGGCCGGAGCGATCCTCGTGGACCACGGTGCTCACGAACGCCAAGCCGATCAACAGCGTGACCACGCCTGGAAGGATAAAAGCCCAGCGCCATCCGAGATACTGGCCGGCTACTCCGGTAACCAGCGCCGAGGAAGCAACGCCGAGATTGCCCCACACGCCGTTCAGACCCATTTCGCGGCCAAGTCGGTCGGCATAGGACACGATCATCGCGGTGCCGACCGGATGATAAATCGACGCGAACACGCCGATCGACAATAACGCTGCGCCGAGCTGCAGCGGCGTCTGCACGAGGCCGACCGCAATCATCGACGCGCCAATTCCCGCGAAGAAGATCGCCATCATATGACGCCGGCTCCAGCGATCGCCGAGCCAGCCGGTCAGCAGCGAGCCGGCACCAAAGGCCACAAACCCTGGCGTGGCGTAGGGCAACAGTTCCGAATAGGCCATGCCGAGCGCCGGTCCCATCACGATGACCGCCGCCGCGAAAATCAACATTGAATAGTGGTCGATAAAATGCGCGGCGTTGACGAAACTGATCACCCGGGCCGGGCTGTTCATGATTCGAATCCTCGGTCTTGCGGCAACCTGTTCATTTATCCCGGCGGGATCTGGCCTTGAGTATCGCTGAAACGTCAATCCCTGTCATCAGAACAGGTGAAACCCGGCTGGCGATGGCGTTCAGGCTGGATTTCCGACGACAAAAAGAGGAGTAAAAAAAGAACGCGATCACCGCCGCTTGATTGTGATCGGCTTTGCCTTAAATCCCGTGTAAGTTCCTGACAAACTGGAGCTGACCGCGCGACATGAGTAGCAACGCTTTTTTCTCGGACCTCCTCACCTCAATCTCCGAGCGGGGCCGCACGCTGCTTCGCCGCGTCGGATCTCCCGAAGCAAAGCCGGATGGGGCCGAGCTGATCGGATTGTGCGAAGCCCTGCTGTCCGGCCGGGGCGAAGCCTCCGGAACTGCGATCGCGCGCGAGATTCTCGACCGGTATCATCACCTGAACGAGGCCGAACGGCTTTCATTATTCGAAGCCCTGACGCGTGACTTCGGACCGGACCGGGAAAAGCTCGCCAAGGCAGTTGAAAGCTGGCGCACGCAGCCCAGCGACGAAGATGCCAGTGAGCTGCATTTTGCCTCGGAGCCGCGACGACAGGAATTGATCCGACGGTTGAACCGGGCGCCGGGCGGCACCAGCGACCTGGTCACGATGCGCGCCGATCTGCTCCGTCTCATGAAGGGTCACAAGGAACTGGGCGCACTGGACCGCGACGTGGCCCATCTGCTGACCTCGTGGTTCAACAGGGGGTTTCTCGTGCTGCGCAGGATAGATTGGTCGACGCCCGCGAACATTCTCGAGCAGATCATTCGGTACGAAGCGGTTCATGAGATCCGTGATTGGGACGACCTGCGTCGCAGAATCGACCCGATCGATCGCCGATGTTACGCATTTTTTCATCCGGCGCTGGTCGACGAACCGCTGATCTTTGTGGAAGTGGCGCTAACTGAATCAATTCCGGGCGCTATCGCGCCGCTGCTCGCGGAGGACCGGCAGCTTGTGCCGACCGCGCGCGCCCGCACCGCGGTGTTCTATTCGATCTCCAACACCCAGCGCGGCCTTGGCGGAATTTCCTTCGGCAGCTTCCTGATCAAGCAGGTGGTCGAGGAGTTGCAGCGCGAACTGCCGAAGCTTGAAAATTTCGTGACGCTGTCTCCGGTGCCCGGCTTCATGGAATGGGTGAAACAGGCGGACGATGTTCCGATCACCGATGACGACCGTGCTGTCCTGCAACATCTCGATACGCCAGATTGGTTCGAAAATCCGGAACTCGCGGCGCAACTGCGTTCAGTGCTTGAACCACTCGCGGCGCATTACTTCCTGAAGGCGCGCACGCCCAAAGGCAGGTTGATTGACTCGGTCGAGCGATTCCATATCGGCAATGGCGCGCGGCTGGAGCGGATCGACTGGCTTGGCGATCTGTCGCCAAAAGGCCTGCGCGAATCTGCGGGCATCATGGTCAACTATCTCTATCGTCTCGAGGACATCGAGAAAAACCATGAGGCGTATGCCAATCATGGCGAGATTGCCGCGTCCAGTGCGGTGAAGCGGTTGATCAAAAGCGAAGGCCGCCGTTTGCTGGATATGCGGCTAAGCTGATCGGCTTACGAAGCCAGCCCCTTCATTTCCCGATAAAGATCGGATTTTCCCTCAAAACCGATGCCGGGCAGGTCCGGCATGGTGATGTGACCCTGCTCAACTCGAACGCCGTCCGGAAAACCGCCATACGGCTGGAACAGGTCCGGATAGCTTTCATTGCCGCCGAGACCTAATCCGGCGGCGATGTTGAGCGACATCTGATGTCCGCCATGGGGAATGCAGCGGCTTGGCGACCATCCCTGCTGTTTTAACACCTCGAGCGTGCGCTGATATTCGCACAGCCCGTACGACAGCGCGCAATCGAACTGCAACCAATCACGGTCCGGCCGCATCCCGCCGTAGCGAAGAAGGTTGCGCGCGTCGTGATGGCTGAACAGGTTTTCGCCGGTTGCCATCGGCCCTGGATAGAATTCAGCCAGCGCCGCTTGAAGCTGGAAATCTAGGGGATCGCCGGCCTCCTCGTACCAGAACAGCGGATACTCACGCAGCATTTTGGCGTAGGCGATCGCGGTCTCGAGGTCGAGGCGGCCGTTGGCGTCGACAGCTAGCTGCGCTTCGTTTCCGATTTCCTTGAGCACGGCTTCGATACGAATGCGATCTTCCGGGATCGGCGCACCGCCGATTTTCATTTTCACGACGTTGTACCCGCGATCGAGATAACCACGCATCTCGCCGCGCAGCATCGAGAGGTCCTTGCCCGGATAATAATAGCCGCCCGCGGCATAGACGAAGACGCGCGGGTTGGCGTCTCGGCCGTGCCGCTCTGCCAACAATCGAAACAGCGGCTTGCGTGCGATCTTTGCCACGGCATCCCACACCGCCATATCGATCGTGCCGACCGCCACCGAGCGCTCGCCGTGCCCGCCCGGCTTCTCGTTGGACATCAGCGTCGCCCAGATTTTATCGGGATCGAGATTGTCGCCGGTATTATCGAGCACGTTCTTCGGGTCTGCCTCGATCAGTCGCGGTGCGAAGCGCTCCCTGATCAAACCGCCCTGCCCATAGCGGCCGTTGGAATTGAAACCGTAACCGATCACAGCTTTGCCGTCGCGCACCACGTCGGTCACGACCGCAACCAGGCTTGTCGTCATTTTGGTGAAATCGATATAGGCGTTGCGGATCGGCGAAGAGATCGGCTTCGTAACTTCACGGACATCAACGATGCGGACGGACATCAATTTCAGCTTTCGGCATGCGCTTGAGGCAAATGCTGGCTCAGCGTGCAAATCGCCCCGCGAGGTAACCAACGCCTGAATTGCTTGGTGTTATCGCTTCGGCATGACGGATCAGATAATTCAGGAGGTTGGCTTATCCCGGAAATACGGCTCCACCGAACCGTGGACCTTGATGGTCAGTGGATTGCCATAACGATCTTTGGCATTGCCGGCGATCACACGCACCCAGCCTTCGCTGACGCAGTACTCCTCGACGTTGGTTTTCTCGACGCCTTTGAAACGAATGCCGACATCGCGCGCCAGCACTTGCTCGTTGTAGTACGGACTTTTTGGGTCGGTCGACAATCGATCCGGCAGTTGTTCAGTGGTGGTTTGATTTGTTTCGCTCACAGCAGTGCCTCTATTTCCTTTTTCAATCGCTCGGGTGTTGCGGTTGGCGCATGGCGCGCCACCACCGTTCCCGAACGATCGACCAGGAATTTGGTGAAATTCCATTTGATCGACGAACCCAGTAGCCCGGATTTCGCCTGTTTCAAATATTGGTAGAGCGGATGCGCGTTGCCGCCATTGACTTCGATCTTGGCAAACATTGGAAAACTGATCTGATAATTGCTCTCGCAGAATCGCTCGATCTGACTGGCGTCGCCAGGCTCCTGGTTGCCGAACTGGTTGCAGGGAAATCCCAGCACCGAAAAGCCGCGCGGCCCGAGTTCGTTTTGCAGCGCCTCGAGCCCGCGATATTGCGGGGTGAACCCGCAGGCGCTGGCGGTGTTGACGATCAGGAGTACCTGACCGTCAAACGTTTTCAGCGGAAGCTGCTCGCCGGCAAGCGTCGTTGCAGTGAAATCGTAAATGCCAGCCATGACGTTCGAGCCTGCGGACCTTTGTTCAAGCGATAGGATCAACGGGCGCCGAAGGCGTTCCTCCGGCTTCGATCGCCTCCCCCGCGAGCATGCAGAGATCCTCGCGGAAACGGCCGGAGACGACCTGAACGCCGACGGGAATTCGACCCACCAATCCCGTCGAAACCGTTAGCGCGGGGAGTCCCAGAAAGGGAATAGCTATTTGCGGAAGTTGCGCTTGCCATACCCGCGTGAATGATCCCTCGTCGCGCATGTCGAGCCCGTCCGGAAACGGCAGTTCGCCGGAAACCGGCATCAGCAGCACCGCATAATTCTCCAGGAAGTGCAGCCATTCCCTTATCAGGGTCGCACGCCGGGTTAATGCTTTCGAGAATGCTGCCGCATCAAACGGAAAAACCTTGGAACGGTTGCCGCGCAGACAAGCGAGCGCGCCCGGATCACCTTCGCGCTCGGCTGCGGCGAGTTGGGCCTCATAGCTGTCACCCAGCCACAGCTTGGTTTGGAGATCGGCAGCTTCGCGCAGCGGCGGGGTCTCGACTTCCTCCACTGTCCATCCGGCCCGCTGCAAACGCTTACCCGCATCGGCAACCGCCGCCTTTACCTCCGGCGTTGTTTCAAGCCCGTCAGGCTGAAGGCACAACGCCGCGCGCTTGGGCACCGCGGGTCCTTCCAGCGGCGCCGGCACCCACCAGGGATCACGCAGGTCTTTGCCGGACATCGCGTTCAGCGCAATCCTGAGATCGGCGATAGTGCGCGCAAGCGGACCGGATACCGCCGAGATTTGCGCGCCAATCGTCCTTTCGGGGAGCGATGCATTGAATGCAGCGATACGACCCACCGTCGGCCTCAGCCCATGAACGCCGCAAGCATAAGCCGGATAGCGGATCGATCCGGCGATATCGGTCCCATGTGCGATATGCCCGATACCCGCGGCCACCGCCGCCCCCGCGCCACCCGATGAGCCGCCCGGCGTAATAGTCGGGTCGCGCGGATTTTTGGTGTCGCCATGAATCAGATTGGTGGTGAACCACCGATACGAAAACGCCGGGCAATTGGTGCGGCCAAGAATGACCGCGCCTGCTTTACGCAGGTTGTCAATCACCGGACTGTTGCTGCGCGCAATAACGTCGCGCTGCAGTTTGAGCCCGTTGGTGGTCGCAAATCCCTCCTGGTCAATATTCACCTTGACCGTGACCGGCACGCCAGCGAGCGGCCCGACCTCTTCATTGCGCGCGATCGCCGCATCGACCATGCCTGCCTGCGCCAGCACGTCCTCCGGGCGATGATCGACCACCGCATTGATTGCCGGGTTGACCGCGTCAAGCCGCGCCAGCGCCGCCGACGCCGCATCTTTCGCTGAAATCTTTTTCGACCGTATCAACGCGGCAACGTCAGCGCCCGAAAGGCGCCAGAGATCCTGCATGGCAAACTC
>JAICIT010000180.1 GCA_025960445.1 Bradyrhizobium sp.
CGCGCGACCATGGCAACATTCTCGGCTGGCCTCGCGGGCGCCAACTCCATTACCGTGCTCCCGCATACACTGGCGCTGGGGCTACCCGATCCATTCGCCCGCCGCGTGGCGCGCAACACGCAGTTAGTGCTGCTGGAAGAATCCAATCTCGCCAAGGTGTCCGATCCGGCCGCCGGGTCCGGCGGCATCGAAACCTTGACCCAACAACTCTGCGAAGCCGCATGGGCATTATTTCAGGAAATCGAGAAGGCCGGCGGGGCATTCGCTGCGCTCGAACAAAGCCTGATTCAGCGCAAGGTCGCGGCTACCCGGACGATGCGCGAGAAAAATATTGCCAGTCGAAAGGAAGTGCTGACGGGAGCCACG
Organism: Bradyrhizobium sp.; assembly: GCA_025960445.1. Taxonomy (GTDB): domain Bacteria; phylum Pseudomonadota; class Alphaproteobacteria; order Rhizobiales; family Xanthobacteraceae; genus Bradyrhizobium. The sequence goes on from JAICIT010000180.1 coordinate 367, forward strand.
GAATTTCCCAATCTGCATGAACATCAGATTGCGGTGCCGGAAGCCAAACCCATCGTGCTTCCGCCGTATGGGGAGGCAAAACTGAGTTTCGACGCGCTGCGGCCGATGCGGCTGGCCGCGCCGTTTGAACGATTGCGCGACCGGTCGGACCAACTTCTCAAAGAGAAAGGCGAGCGGCCAAAAATTTTCCTCGCCAATCTGGGCACGCCGGCTGACTTCACCGTGCGCGCGACCTTCGCAAAGAGTTTTTTTGAGATCGGCGGAATCGAGGCCATCGATACCCAAGGCTTTACTGATGCGGCGGCGCTGGCCGCAGCGTTTCGCTCGTCCGGCGCAGTCTTGGCGTGCCTATGCTCAGGGGACAGGATCTATGCCGAGCGCGCTGTTGTGGCGGCGCAAGCCCTTCAAGCCGCTGGGGCAAAGCATATCTATCTTGCAGGGCGGCCCGGCGAGCAGGAAGCTGCGTTCCGTTCCGCGGGCGTGCAGGATTTTCTGTTTGCCGGGGTGGATGCGATCGCCGTGCTGCAACAGGTGTATTGGCTGACGGAGTGATCATGGCTGAGGCGACAAAGCCGATTTTGACCGGCGGCTGCCAATGCGGCGCCATTCGGTTCGCGCTATCGGCGCCCCCCAGGAAGGTTAGCATCTGCCATTGCCGCATGTGCCAGAAAGCCTCGGGCGCGCCCTTCGCTTCCTTTGCCGACATTGATCGGGGCGATTTCGCCTGGACCCGCGGCAAGCCCGCCGCTTTTCGGTCCTCCTCAATCGCCGAGCGTGACTTCTGCGACAAGTGTGGCACGCCCCTCAGCTTCCGCCGCATTGACGGTCCCAGAATCGAGATCATGACGGGCGCCTTTGATCGTCCTGACAGGGTGATACCGACACAACAATTCGGCACCGAATCCCGTCTCGGGTGGGTAGTCGGGATCGCCAATTTGCCGAGCCAGACCACGCTGCAAAATTATGGCCCGGAGAAGCTTCAAGGGGTCGTCAGCTACCAACATCCGGACCGCGATCAGGCCTAGCGACCCCGTGGGCTTGGATGTGCTATAATGGAAAAAATGAGCCGCATACCTGATTTCGCGAATATCGCATTTGAGAAGACGGTCGTACCCGTAACGGCCGCTGATGCCGAACCGTGGCGCACGCCCGAAGGCATACTGGTGAAGCCAGACTACAGCGAAGCCGATCTCGACGGCCTCGATTTCCTGGACACCTGGCCGGGAATACCGCCCTACCTACGCGGCCCCTACCCCACCATGTATGTCAACCAGCCCTGGACGATCCGGCAATATGCCGGGTTCTCCACGGCAGAAGATTCCAACGCGTTCTACCGGCGCAATCTGGCCGCCGGCCAAAAGGGCCTATCGGTCGCGTTCGATCTCGCCACCCATCGCGGCTATGATTCCGATCACCCGCGCGTATCGGGCGACGTCGGCATGGCTGGCGTGGCGATCGATTCGATCTACGACATGCGCACGCTTTTTGCGGGCATCCCACTCGACCAGATGAGCGTGTCGATGACCATGAACGGCGCGGTGCTGCCGATCCTGGCGCTGTTCGTGGCGGCGGCCGAGGAACAGGGCGTGCCACCCGAGAAGCTCTCGGGGACGATTCAGAATGACATTCTGAAAGAGTTCATGGTGCGCAATACCTACATCTATCCGCCGGCGCCCTCGATGCGGATCATCTCGGATATTTTTGCCTATACGTCGCAAAAAATGCCGAAGTACAACTCCATTTCGATCTCCGGCTACCACATGCAAGAGGCCGGCGCGACGCAGGACCTCGAACTCGCCTACACGCTGGCCGATGGCGTCGAATATCTGCGCGCCGGGCTCGCGGCCGGGCTCGATGTGGATCGTTTCGCGCCGCGGCTGTCGTTCTTCTGGGCGATCGGCATGAACTTCTTCATGGAAGTCGCGAAAATGCGCGCGGCCCGGCTACTGTGGGCGAAGCTGATGGCTGATTTCAACCCGAAAGACCCGCGTTCACTCAGCCTGCGCACGCACTGCCAGACCTCAGGCTGGTCGCTCACCGCGCAAGACGTCTACAACAACGTGATGCGCACCACCATCGAAGCGATGGCGGCAACTCAAGGCCATACCCAGTCGCTGCACACCAATGCTCTGGATGAGGCACTGGCATTACCGACCGATTTCTCGGCCAGAATTGCGCGCAACACCCAGCTTTTTCTACAGCAGGAAAGCGGCACCAACCGCATCATCGATCCCTGGGGCGGATCGTATTACGTCGAGCGTTTGACCTGCGATCTCGCCGCAAAAGCCTGGGGTCACATCCAGGAGGTCGAAGCGCTCGGCGGGATGGCAAAGGCAATCGAGGCCGGCGTTCCCAAGCTGCGGATCGAGGAAGCCTCCGCCAAGACGCAGGCGCGGATCGACGCCGGCAAGCAGTCGGTGATCGGTGTCAACAAATACCGACCAGTCGACGAAGCACCCCTCGACGTGTTGAAGGTCGAAAATTCGACAGTGCGTCGCCTGCAAATCGACAAGCTCGCCCGGCTGAAGAAAGAGCGCAGCCAGAAGGACGTGGATGACGCGTTGGCGGCACTGACCCGGAGCGCCGGCGATGGAAATGGTAATTTGCTGGCGCTCGCCATCGATGCCGCACGCGCCAAGGCAACGGTCGGCGAGATTTCCGATGCGCTCGAAAAAGTATTCGGGCGTCACCGCGCGGACATCAAGTCCATCACTGGCGTCTACAAGCGGGAAGCATCCACCATGTCCAACCGGGTCGAAAAAGTGCAGGCGCTGATCGATGCCTTTGAGGATGCGGAAGGGCGCCGACCGCGCATTCTCGTGGCCAAGATCGGCCAGGACGGGCATGATCGCGGCCAGAAGGTGATCGCTTCGGCTTTTGCCGATGTCGGGTTCGACGTCGATATCGGGCCGCTGTTCGCGACCGCCGAAGAAGCGGCGCGGCAGGCGATCGAGAACGACGTGCATATTTTGGGTGTCTCATCCCTGGCGGCGGCGCACCTCACCGCGGTGCCGGAGCTGAAAGCCGCGCTGAAAAAGCAAGGCCGCGATGACATCATGATCATCGTCGGCGGCGTGGTGCCACCACAGGATTACGAGGCACTTTATCAGGCAGGGGCCGAGGCAATCTACCCGCCGGGCACGGTGATTGCGGATGCCGCCGAAGAGCTGATCCACAAGCTCAACGCACGGCTGGGCCACAGCGAGGCGGCGGAGTAAATTCGCTCCGACCGGTTTTTCAAAGGATTCGTTCTTGCGCCCCGCTGCATCCCTCGCATTTGTTCGCAGAATTCCCGTGCTTTGCGTGGTCACCTGCTCTTCGGCTCGCGATGAACGAACGTAACCAGCTCGACGCGCGCAGGCTGACGGCGGAATTGCGTGCCGGACAGCGCGCTGCGCTGGCGCGGGCGATCACGTTGATCGAAAGCCGGCGCGTCGATCATCAGGCGATGGCCCGCGATCTCGTTCAGGAGCTGCTTCCACACACCGGCAAGGCAGTTCGGGTCGGCATCACCGGATCACCGGGCGTCGGCAAATCCACCACGATTGACGCGCTCGGCATGTATCTGCTCGAGCGCGGCCGGAACGTCGCCGTACTCGCTGTGGACCCCTCCTCCGCGCGCACCGGGGGCTCGATCCTTGGCGACAAGAACCGGATGCCACGGCTCGCCGCCACCGACCGGGCTTATATCCGTCCGTCGCCGGCCTCAGGCACGCTCGGCGGGGTCGCCTCGAAAACCCGGGAGGCGATGCTGCTGTGCGAGGCTGCCGGTTTCGACGTGCTGCTGGTGGAGACGGTTGGCATCGGACAATCCGAAACCGCGGTCTGCGAGATGACCGATTTTTTCCTCGCGCTGATGCTGCCCGGCGCCGGTGACGAGTTGCAGGGCATCAAGAAGGGCCTGGTCGAACTCGCCGACATGATCGCGATCAACAAGGCCGATGGCGACAACGTCAAGGCCGCCAATCTGGCCGCCGCCGAATATCGGGGCGCGCTTCATATCCTTACGCCCCGTTCAGAGCATTGGCATCCGCCGGTCATCACCTATTCGGCCCTCACCGGAACTGGTATCGACGCGTTGTGGCAAAAAATTCTAGATCACCGCGCGGCGATGAACGCATCTGGCGAATTCGCCGCGCGACGGCGGGACCAGCAGGTGAAATGGATGTGGTCGATGCTGGAACAGCGCATGATGGCACGGCTGCGCGCTGATCCGGCAATTCGCCTCAAGGTGAAAAAGATTGAAGCCGAAGTGGCGGAAGGCAGACGCGCCCCTGCGGTGGCGGCGGAGCAGATCGCGGGCATGCTGAGGTGAGATGAAGGACAGGCTGCGTATCCTCATCACCGGCTTCGGACCTTTTCCGGGCGCCCCCTTCAACCCGACGCAGCCGCTGGTGTCGCGGCTGCTACGGTTGCGCCGCCCAGCGTTCGATGACATCGAATTCTCGAGCCACATCTTCCCGGTGACCTACAAGGCTGTGGATCGAGAATTGCCGCAGCTGCTTGCGACGCATCGGCCGCAAGCGCTGCTGATGTTTGGTCTGGCTGCCCGCACGCAGTTTATGCGAATTGAAACCCGCGCGCGCAACGCCATCACCGTGCTGTGGCCTGATGCCGATCAAGAGTGCTTGCGCAAGGGATCGATCAATGGTGATGCGCAAGCCAGGATGTTCGGTCCGCACACGGCCAAACTGCTCCGCGCAGCGCTTGGCACCGGGGTCGATGCGCGGGCCTCGCGCGACGCCGGGAGTTATCTCTGCAACTATCTGAGCTGGCGCGCGATCGAGTCGACCAGCCGCCCGAACGGCCCCATACTAGCCGCCTTCGTGCACATACCGCCGCTTCCACCGCGAGCCGACGGGCAACACCGTCGGCCGGCGTACCGCCTCACGCTTGAGGAAGTGGTCGACGCCGGTGAGGCCATGTTGCTCGAACTGATAAAGCTGACGCGATCAGCACTGCGAGGCAAAAGCAGCAGCTCATGAAGGGCTCATTAATTGGTGATCGTTTGGCGGCGTGCTGGTCACATCAGAGCGTGAGGTCAGGATGAAGAAAAAGATCGAGATTGAGCGCGCGCCGATTTCAGCCGGCTCTCGGTATCCACAACCATTCGACGGGCCGTGCCGAAACAAGCTTCGGCGTCGGCTGGCGTTAGCGGCAGGGCTCAAGCAAATCGGGATCAACCTGCTCGAACTGTCTCCGGGCGCGTGGTCGAGCCAGCGGCATTGGCATACGCATGCGGAGGAGTTCGTTTATGTCCTGGACGGAGAAGTTGTGCTGGTTACGGAAGGCTGCGAGGAGATTCTGCAAGCGGGAGATTGCGCGGCATTTCTGCCCGGCGATGCCGACGGACATCACCTGCAAAATCGATCCGGCGCTCTGGCGCGCGTTCTCGAAATAGGATCAGCAGAGATCCGGGATGACGAGACAACCTATCCGGACGTCGACCTCCGCGCATCCGCGTCCGGCTATGCTCATAAGGATGGATCGCCTTACTAGCGACGCTCACGGCGTTTCCCTTCGGGGCACGTTGTTAACCCTACCCCGAGCAATAGCTTCGCCCGCGCCATGACAGGCGCCGCGGCAATGGAATTCTGCGTTATTCCAATACTTGCGGTAACGGCGCAACGGTGTCCGCGGGAGACGCGAGACCATGGATCTCAATCGTCGCC
>JAICIT010000181.1 GCA_025960445.1 Bradyrhizobium sp.
GTGCGGACCATGGACAATCGAAGCGCCAAGCTTGACCGCTTCGATCGGATTCTGCCCGCCATGTTCGATCAGCGATCCGCCCATGAAAACGATCGGCGCGAGCCGGTAGAACAATCCGAGTTCGCCCATGGTATCGGCGATGTAGACGTCAGTGGTCGCGGTCGGGAGTTCCTCGCTCGAACGCACAGCCACATGCAGCCGGGAAGCGGGAATGCTCCGTGCAATGGCTTCGCCGCGCTTGGGGTGCCGCGGAACGATCACGGTCAGCAGCGAGGGAAAGAACCGCGCAAGTCTCCGATGCGCCTCAAGCAAAATGTCTTCCTCGCCGGGATGGGTAGAGGCGGCGACGATGATTGGGCGGCCGCGCGTCATGGTCAGCAGCCGATCCAGTTTGGCGGGATCGGCGGGGGGCGCCGGTACATCCAGCTTCAAATTGCCGGTGGTAACCACGTTGGGGCTGCCAAGCGCGGCAAAGCGCTCGGCATCGATTTGGGACTGCGCCAGGCAGATGTCGAAGCGGCCAAGCAGCGCGGAGATCGTACCGGCGAGTCTGCGCCAGCGCGGGAAAGACCGATGCGACATGCGGCCGTTAATCAGGACCATGGGGAGCCGACGTTCGGCGCTCGACAGGATCAGGTTCGGCCACAGATCGGATTCGATGAACAACGCAAGGCTTGGCTGCCAGTGATCGAGAAAGCGGGCAACATAGCGCGGAGAATCGTACGGTACATATTGGTGAATGATGTCAGGCGGGAATCGTTTGGCAACGATCGCCGCCGAAGTAACCGTACCAGAGGTCAACAGAATGCGCAGATCGAGCGCGCGCAACCTTTCAATCAGAGCCGCCGCCGCCAACACTTCTCCTACACTGGCGCCGTGAATCCAAACCAGTGCTCCTTGCGGCCGGATGTCCTCGCTCATGCCGCGGCGTTCGTCGACCCGTGCCGGATCCTCCTTGCCCTTTTTCAACCTGCGATTAATGAGCACCGGCGCGAACGGCACCACGGCTGAGGACAGTGTCTGGTAAAGCCGCAGGGTCATGGGCAATGAGTTAGCCATGGGCGGCCTGTTCCGGACGGCCGACCTGCAAGTAAGCGCGACGGGTCGCTTCGTTCAAAGTGGCTTCCAGCTTTACGCGCATTGATTCCATAGTCGCGGAATCCGCATCCGCCGGCACGAAAATCTCTTCAATGCCCACCAACGCGCCGCGCCCAAATGGCAAATTGATGGTCGTGCGATCCCAATTCTTCAATCTGAGGAAACGGCTGGTCGCCATGGCAAAGGGCATGATCGGCCGTCCGGATTCGCGCGCCAGCATGATGATGCCCAGTCCCGCGACACGCGAGCGCTTCGGCACGTCGGCGGTCAGAGCGACGTTATAGCCGTCCTCCAGCGCACGTACCATCTCCTTGAACGCGCCGACACCGCCCTTGCGATGAAACGCGCCGCCGTGATCGCCGGAGCCACGAATGGTACCGATGCCGAGGCGCTCGGCGGCAATCGCATTGAATTCGCCGTCGCGATGCCGCGATATCAGCACTTTGGCCCGATGACTTTCCTTGGTCTTGATGAACGGCGTCATGAAATGCTGGCCGTGCCAGAACGCAAAGATCGCGGGCTGCTGCGGTTCGACACGTTCATACACGTCAGCCGGGTCGATCGTGAATTTGTTCGTGCGCCAGACCAGCCGGAGGTACTCGGCGGCGAGAAACCCGACAGCGCGCTGGACGCGGCTGCTGCGCAGCAGATTGCGAGCCAGCCTTTTCAATTGGGCTTCGCGTCTTGACCTGGATCGAGCAGCCGATGGAGGTGCACGATGAAATAGCGCATGTGGGCGTTGTCCACAGTCTGTTGCGCCTTCGCCTTCCAGGCCCCGTAAGCGGTCGCGTAGTTAGGGAAAACCCCGACGATTTCCACCTTGTCCAGATCCTTGAACTTGGTGCCACCGAGATCCGTCAGCTCGCCCCCGAGAACCAGGTGAAGCAGTTGCTGCTGGGCACTATCCGCCATGATTCCCCCTTCTAGCACGGTGCCGCCAAGCAAGCTTTGCAAAACGCGTCTGTGTTCAGGGAACCGGTCGTCTTCGAAAATGCTCGACGATACGTGCATGACGATCGCGCCCCGCAGCCACGAGCATACCATGCGCGACTTCACGGCGATTGTAGACGAGTGCATCCCCGGACAACGCGGTCATGTTACCATCCGCTTCCTGCACGATCAAATTGGCCGCGGCAAGATCCCAGTCACGGCTTTGTCCACCGGCAAAAGCGGCGTCCAGGCTTCCCTGCGCGACACGGCACAGCCGAAGCGCCAGCGATCCGATTCGGGGATGCAGGATAACTTCCTGTTCGGAAAAACTGAGCCGCTCCACGAGCGGCTTCGGCCCGGCGATGCGGGAAAAATCCAGCTCCGCGCCTTGTGTCACATGCACCCGCAAACCGTTAAGCGCGGCACCCTGCCCGCGCGCGGCAAAGAAGAACTCCTCGCTCGCAGGGGCAAACACAGCGGCGAGCACCGGTAAGCCATTCTCTACCAGTGCCACGCTTACGCACCAGTCTTCGCGACCGGCGAGATAACCACGGGTGCCGTCGATCGGATCGACGATCCAGACGAAACGCCTGGCAAGACGCGAATCGTCATCGACGCTTTCCTCGGAAAGCCAGCCATAATCCGGTGTGGCGGAGCGGAGCCGCTTTTCAAGCAGGTCGTTAACGGCAATGTCGGCCTCGGAAACCGGAGACGAGGCGCCCTTGGTCCATTTCTTTAATTCGGTTCGAAACAGCGAGAGCGCCAGCGCGCCAGCCTTGTGCACTGTTTCCTTCAGCAGCGCCGCATCGCGGATCAGAAGTTCATCGCGTGCGATGCCGCTGCTAACGTCCGCCAACCGTCAGTCCCTCTATGCGCACCGTCGGAGCATTCACGCCGTAACGGAATTCCAGATCGTTTGCCGGCGCCAGCGTCTTGAAGATCTCAAGCAGATGGCCGGCGATGGTGACTTCGCTCACCGCAAAGGTGATCTCGCCGTTCTCGATCCAGAAGCCGGACGCACCGCGGCTGTAGTCGCCGGTCACGCCATTGACGCCGGAGCCGATCAGGTCGGTGACATAAAACCCCTGCTTGATATCGGAGATCAATTCGGCCGGGCTCGGCTCGCCCGCTTCGAGATGCAGGTTATATGGCCCGGGCGACGGCGAGGAAGACACTCCACGATGGGCATGGCCCGTGGTGACCAGTCCGAGTTCGCGCGCCGTGGCGCAATCCAACAGCCAGGAGGTCAGCACGCCCTCGTCGATGATAGCGAGCTTTTTGACTTTCACGCCTTCGGCGTCAAACGATTGCGAGCGCAACCCCCGAACCCGCAATGGATCATCGATAACGCGGATGTTCTTGGAAAACAGCTGCTGCCCCAAACGATCCCTGAGGAAACTGGTTTTGCGCGCAATCGAGGAGCCGTTCACCGCGCCGACCAGATGGCCGACCAATGAACCGGACACGCGCGGATCGAACACCACCGGCACCTTGCAGGTCTCGACCTTGCGCGGATTGGCGCGGGCCACCGTGCGCTCACCGGCCTTGCGGCCAACGCTTTCAGGCGACGCGAGATCGGAAGCATGCGGCGCCGTCGTGAAATCGTAATCACGCTCCATGCTGGTGCCATCACCGACGATGGCAGTCATGGAGATACCCTGGCTCGACCGCAAATACGAGCCGTGGAAGCCGGTGGAGGTCACCAGCACCATGCCCGCGATTCCCGTCGACGCCGAAGCGCCGCCCGATTTAGTGACGCCCTTGACCGCGAGCGCCGCAGCTTCGGCTTGCGCGGCGCGCCGTTCAAGCTCCGATGTCGTGGGCACTTCGGGATCAAGCAGATCGAGGTCGGGAAAATCGCGCGCCAGCAATGATGGATCGGCAAGTCCGACGTATTTGTCGTCGGGCGCGACACGAGCCATCGCCACCGCGCGCTCGGCGAGCTTGGCGATACCGTCGCCGCTGATATCGTTCGTGGAGATCACCGCCTGGCGGTGCCCGACCAGCACGCGCAATCCGATATCGTCGCCTTCCGAACGTTCGGATTCCTCGACGCGACCGTCACGCAGTTCGATGCCTTGCGAAATACCGCGCACCGCCACCGCGTCAGCAGCATCGGCGCCAGCGCGTTTTGCCGCCTCGACGAGCCGTTGCGCGAGCGTACTCAAGGCGGATTGATCGAAAAGGTCTGAAGCAGCGGATTTCGGCGAATGCGCTGAAGTGGCGGATGGTGAAGAGATCACGAACAGAATCCGGCGATGAATGAAGATTGACGGGAGCACCATGCAAATCGGTGAGTCCCTGAAATGTGCCCGATTCACAATGATTTCAAGCAATATTACGCACTTGAAACGAAAGATTTTCGGTCCCACCGCAATCTTCCGTCAATCATGTGAGCCAATCCCTTGTCAATCATGTGGATGAAAGCAGTTCGAGTGACACCCAGTTAACCGAGCTTTTTAAGCGGTTTCGCAATGGCCTCTGACAAACTCGCCTCATCGACCGGGGAGCATAATTCCGGCGGGGAGACAAGCCGTGAGGCGTCAAACAAAAACGGGCGGGATCAATTCCGCCGGGTCGAGCCGCGCGTTGCGGCTCGACCCTCTTTCCTTACCGGTCAGCTTCGATGCGCATGACATACGCGCGGACGGCGGCCTGCGGAGTGTTGAACTTCACCGCGAACGCGTTGTGCTGCGTCGTGCCGTCCACGGCATGCGAATGGCGGTCAACGTCCGTGTGCGCGATTTTCGTGGCGTTGCGCTGCGCGCTGTTGACGACGCACAGATGCTGGTACTGGCGCATCGCGATCCCTCCTTGACCATTCCGCTCTGCGTCAGTTCCGACCCTGACGAGATCGCGACCGCCTGGCAAATGTGGAGCGACATCTTCGCGCTTCCACAATTGCATGAAGATGTGCGCGAACCGGCTCCGAGGCGGCGGCGTCACAATGCGATCCGCGCGAGGCGTCCGAGATTCCTGGTGCGAAGGCGGTGCGGTGACCTGCTCAACCCCGCCAACATTCATCAGGGCGAACGCGAGATCATCGCGCGAAACTAGCGAATGATTTTGCCTGCATCCAGTTCACCATGGATGCGCGGTTTTTATTTCTCTTAGTTGCAGAAGCCTTTAACCGACTCGCATCGCGGCGTCGGCGAGCAGCCCCGCAAACAACAACAGTCCGGCATCCCGGTTGGACTTGAATATCTGCAGGCACCGAGCGGGATCGCCGATCTGGAACCGGCTAATCTGCCAGGCGAGATGGACGGCGAACGCCGTCAGCCCGACCCATGCTGCGAAACCGGCACCGGCAACCGCGAGCGCCACACCGACCAGCACGACTGCCAGGCCGTAGAACGCCAGCAGCGCCTGAGCCGTCCGGGCACCGAACAGGCGCGCGGTCGATTTGATCCCGATCAGCGCGTCGTCTTCCGTGTCCTGGTGCGCGTAGATGGTGTCATAGCCGATCACCCACGCGATCGAGCCGGCGTAGAGCGCAAGCGCGGCGGCATCAAGCCGACCGAGCGTCACAGCGAAGCCCATCAGCGCGCCCCATGAGAACGCCAGACCGAGCACGATCTGCGGCCACCAGGTAATCCGCTTCATAAAAGGATAGATGGCGACGATGACGAGCGAGGCGATTCCGGTCGCCGCCGCGAACCGATTAAACTGCAGCAACACCACAAGACCGATCAACGCCTGAAGGAACAGAAAGGCCACGGCCTGACGCAGGCTCACTTGGCCCGCAGGAATCGGCCGCGAACGGGTTCTTTCTACCCTCGCGTCCAGATCGCGATCCGTGATGTCGTTCCACGTGCAGCCGGCCCCACGCATCACGAAGGCGCCGATCAAGAACAGAACAATGATGCGGGGCAATTGACCGATGCTGGTCGCAACGCCGGCGGCGAGCGCCGCTGACCACCAGCACGGCAGCAGCAACAGCCATGAGCCGATCGGCCGATCGAAACGCGA
>JAICIT010000182.1 GCA_025960445.1 Bradyrhizobium sp.
AGCGCCGCACAGGTCAGCCGACGCGCCGCGTCCAGCAGATACGCGGTGCCGGCAATACGGGCGAGCGGCACCTCGATGCCCTCGAATTTCCCGATCGGCACGTTGAACTGCTCGCGGATGCGCGCATAGGCCCCCGAGGTTCGCGCCGCATAGGCCGCGCCCGCAGCCGAGAGCGACGGCAGCGAGATGCCGCGCCCGGCGGCCAGCGCCGTCATCAGCATCTTCCAGCCTTGGCCAAGCCGCGCCTCGCCTCCGATGATGTAGTCCATCGGGATAAACACATCGCGGCCCCAGTTCGGACCATTCTGGAACACCTGCATCGCCGGCAGGTGGCGACGACCGATCTCGACGCCGGGCAAATGGGTCGGGATCAGGGCGACGGTGATACCGAGTTCTTCTTGGGTGCCAACGAGATGTTCGGGGTCGTACACCTTGAATGCGAGGCCGAGCAGGGTCGCAACGGGGCCAAGCGTAATGTATCGCTTGTGCCAGTTGAGGCGCAGCCCGAGCACCTCGCGTCCCTCGAAGTTTCCACGGCAGATCACGCCATTGTCGATCATCGACGCCGCGTCGGATCCTGCTTCCGGGCTGGTCAATCCGAAACAGGGAATCTCACGGCCGTCGGCCAGCCGCGGCAGCCATCGCTGTTGCTGTTCGTCGGTGCCGAAGCGCATCAAGAGCTCGCCCGGGCCGAGCGAATTCGGCACCATCACCGTCACGGCCGCCGTCAGCGATCGCGATGAAATTTTCCGCACGACTTCCGAATGCGCGTAGGGCGAGAAGCCGAGCCCGCCATATTCCTTCGGAATGATCATGCCGAAAAATTTTTCGCGCTTGATATAGTCCCAAGCTTCAGGCGGCAGGTCGCGCCATTCCCAATTGATCTTCCAGTCGTCGAGCATCTCGCAGAGTTCGTCGACGGGGCCGTTGAGGAAAGCCTGCTCTTCAGCTGTCAGTGTCGCGGGTGCGTTGGCAAGCAGCTTCGACCAATCGGGATTGCCAGTGAAGAGGTCGGCATCCCACCAGACGTCACCCGCCTCAAGCGCCTCGCGCTCGGTATCCGACATCGCGGGCAACACGCGGCGCGCCCACGAGAATATTGGCTTGGTGATGATGTCGCGGCGAAAGGCCTGAAAATCCATGGGATGTCCTCACCTCGGGGCACGGGCACGAGCCTGATCTGGCGTCCCGTCTATGCCAAAGCACATCTCATCCTATCGGAAACCGTGCGATTTCGGTGAATCCTGCACCTTGAAAATGAAGCGAAATTGATCGATATCGCGCAACTTAGCCAGGGCCGCCCTGTTCGGAGAAGGTACGCGCCCTCCTCGGGAGCAGAATCCACTTAGTCCGGCCTGGTCATCTCGAACATGGCTTCGGGACGAATTTCGAAATAGTCACCGCGGCGGCCGGCTCGCACGATCGGGCGCGCCAGCGCCGTCTGGTAGACGCCGTCCTTGATGAACGCCTTGTCGATATGGACCGCGACAACTTCGCCAAGCGTGAGCCACGCCTGCGCCTTTGTGCCGTCAGCGCCCTGCAGCTGAATGATCTGCGACAGCTTGCATTCAAAGGACACGGGGCTTTCCGCTACCCTGGGCACGTTGACGCGCTTACCGGGCACGGCGGTCAGGCCGGCGATCTTGAATTCGCTGACGTCATGGGCGACGTGCGCGGCGGTCGCGTTCATCTGCTGCGCCAGCGCCATGGTGGCGAGATTCCAGACGAACTCGCCGGTTGCCTGGATATTGGCAACGCTGTCCTTCCAGGAGGTGGAGGAAAACCCAATGATCGGAGGATGATAATTGAATCCATTAAAGAAACTGTACGGCGCGAGATTGATGTTGCCATTGGCATCGCGCGAGGAAATCCAGCCGATCGGACGTGGAGCAATGATGGCGTTAAACGGATCGTGCTTCAGGCCGTGGCCATTGGCCGGCTCGTAATAATGCATGTCTTTTTCAGTCACGCTTCCAACTTTCACGTGCGGGTATTTTCGGGATGACGACTTGGGAGCCGACCTCAGCCGGCAGCGGAGCCCTTCCGGGCGCGCGGCGCAAGGGCCGCGAGGATAAAATCGACCACCTGATCGAGTGAGGCCCCCGGCTTGGTGGCGGCTTGCGCGATCATCTGTGGGTGAAAAAATCGGATCATCGCGGTACAGGTGCACATTGCCGCGACCGGCACGTCCGGCACATCGAATTCACCGGCGGCCACGCCATCGGCAATGACGGTGGCGATGGTCTGGGTAATCCGCTCGATGTGAGCGACGCAGACCTGCCAGCTCTCCTCCATCGCGACCGCGACCATCTCATGCAGCTTGGAATCGCCGACATAGCGTTCGCTGTTCATCCGATGGACCGTGGTCAAGAGCTCGCGTAGCCGCGCGGTCGCCGAGCCAGGCCCGGTTGCGATTGCCTGGGCGGCCTCCTCGACCCCAGCCATCATGCTGCGGGCGACGCCCTCGTGGATCGCTTTCTTTGAATCAAAGAACCGGTACACGTTCGCCGGGCTCATGCGCAGCAGCTTGGCGATATCGGCGACGGTCGTTTTTTGATAGCCGATTTCGCGAAACAGACGCTCCGCCACCCCGAGAATCCGTTCTCGGGTATCAACTTCGATCTGTTCGGAAACCAGCGTCATCTCAGCACCGATCCGTGTCCTCAATGTTCAATTATTCCGCCGCCGCAGCAAGCGGAAATGCAGGTTGTGGATGTTGCGGCGGCGCAAACTCAAGATGTTCGCTCGGGCCGCTTTCTTCAAGACTCTTCCGGAACCAGAGCGCATAGAGCCCTGGCAGGTACAGCAACGTCAGGAAGGTTGCAACGAACAAGCCGCCCATGATGGTGATCGCCATCGGGCCCCAGAACGCCGAACGCGACAGTGGGATCATCGCCAGAATGGCGGCGAGCGCCGTCAGCACCACGGGACGAGCGCGGCGGACGGTCGCTTCCACAATGGCTTCCTTGCGCGTCAGCCCATGGGACACGTCGGTTTCGATCTGATCGACGAGGATTACCGCATTGCGCATGATCATCCCGGCCAGCGCGATCAAACCGAGCAGCGCCACGAACCCAAATGGCTGGCCGGCGACATTCAGCCCCAGCGAGGCGCCGATCACCCCGAGTGGGGCAGTCAGGAACACCAGAGCCAGGCGCGAGAAGCTTTGCAGTTGGATCATGAGCAACGTGAGCATGATGATCATCATCAGCGGAAACAGGATGAAGATTGATGAATTGCCCTTGGCGGATTCCTCGAACGCGCCGCCCATCTCGATCCGGTATGCCGGCGGCAAGCTGTCGCGGATTTCCTGCAGCTTGGGCCAAATCTGGGTGGTGACATCAGGGGCCTGCACGCCATCCACGACGTCGCCGCGGACCGTAATCGCCATATCGCGGTTGCGCCGCCAGATAATCGGCTCCTCATGGGAGTATTCGATCTTTGCGATTTGCGTGAGCGGCACCGCGACTCCGTTGCGGGAGGTCACGGTGAGATCGCCGACATGGCCGAGATCGAGCCGCTCGGAGGGCACAGCGCGCGCGACGACCGCAACCTTTTCGATCCCGTCGCGGATGGTCGTCACCGGCACGCCTGAAATTAGCATGCTTAGAGCCTGGGAGACGTCCTGCGGCGTCAGGCCGAGCGCGCGGGCGCGGTCCTGATCGACGACAAGCTTCAGATAAGGCGACTGCTCATTCCAGTCGAGCTGCGGATCCTTGACGTTGGGGTTCTGCTTGACGACGTCACGTACCCGGTAGGCGATCTCGCGGACTTTCTTGGTGTCCGGGCCGATCACGCGGAACTGGACGGGGAAGCCGACCGGCGGGCCAAAATTGAAGCGGTCAACGCGAACCCGCGCTTCGGTTAGTGCGCCGTCATCAACCGCCTTCTCGATCCGAGCCTTGATCCGCTCGCGCGCGTGGACGTCCTTGGCGACGATCACAATCTCGGCGAAGGATTCGTTCGGCAGTTGCGGGCTGAGCCCGAGCCAGAATCGCGGCGAGCCCTGGCCGACG
This sequence comes from Bradyrhizobium sp., assembly GCA_025960445.1. GTDB lineage: Bacteria > Pseudomonadota > Alphaproteobacteria > Rhizobiales > Xanthobacteraceae > Bradyrhizobium. The sequence goes on from JAICIT010000182.1 coordinate 4,017, forward strand.
TAAGCCGTATAGGTCGAGATGTCCTTGTCGTCCTTCAGCAGGGCTTCCGCCTTCTTTACCGATTTTTCCGTGACGTTGAAAGCGGTGCCTTCCGGCAGGCGCAACTGCAGGAACAATTCCGGGCGCTCGGAGAGCGGGAAGAACTGCTGCTGCACGTGGCCGAACGCGACGATCGACAGCGCGAACACGCCGGCTGTCGCCAGCACGACTTTGACACGGTGCTCGACGCACCATTGGATCATGCTGCGCAGCATTCGATACATACGCGTTTCATAAACCGCGTGCGGATCGTGGTTGCGGCTGACGGTAATATTCGGCAACAGCTTGACGCCAATGTAAGGCGTGAAGATCACGGCCACGAACCAGGATGCAACCAGCGCGATTCCCACGATCCAGAAAATACCACCGGCATATTCGCCAACCGCTGAATTGGCGAAGCCAACGGGCAGGAAGCCGGCTGCCGTGACGAGCGTGCCGGTCAGCATCGGAAACGCGGTTGACTCCCACGCAAAGGACGCCGCGCGGACGCGGTCCCAGCCCTGCTCCATCTTCACCACCATCATCTCGACTGCGATGATGGCGTCGTCGACCAACAGCCCGAGCGCAATAATCAGTGCCCCCAGCGTGATCCGATGCAGATCGAGCGACATCGCATTCATGACGATGAATACGATCGCCAGCACCAGCGGCACTGATAGCGCCACCACGATTCCCGTGCGCCAGCCCAGGGCAAGAAACGAGACGAACAGCACGATGGCGAGCGCCTCGATAAAGGAGTGCACAAATTCGCCGACGGCGTGCTCGACGACCTTCGGCTGGTCGGCGATCTTCTCGACTTTGATGCCTTGCGGCACCGCGTCCATGAATTCCGAGGTCGCCTTCTCCACCTCCTTACCGAGTTCCAGGATGTTCGCGCCTTTTGTGGTCACTACGCCAATGCCGAGCGCCGGCGCTCCCTCCTGACGCACGACGAAGCTCGGTGGATCGGCGAAACCGTGCGTAACGGTGGCAATATCGCCCAGCCGGAACACCCGACCATTACTCTCGACGGGAGTTTCCGCGACCGCCTTGGCGCCTTCGAGCGCGCCGGTGACGCGCAGCGGCACGCGTTGTGAGGAGGTTTCGACCGTGCCTGCGGGCACAACATTATTTTGTTTGGCGAGTGAATCGAACAACGCCTGCGGCGTGATCCCGAGCGTGGCCAATTTTGCGTGCGAGAACTCGACGTAAATCTTCTCGTCCTGGGTGCCGTAGAGGTCGACCTTGGTGACGCCCGGCACCTTTAACAGGCGCTGGCGCATGCCTTCGGCGGCCTTCTTCAACTGCGCGTAATCCGCGCCGTCGCTCGTCATCATATAGAGGATCGAGTCGACGTCAGAGAATTCGTCATTAACGACGGGACCGAGCAGATTGGCAGGCAGCTGGCCCTGAACGTCAGCGAGCTTCTTGCGCAAAACATAGAACAGATACGGCACGTCCTTGGGCGGAGTCGAATCCTTGAAGGTGACCTGCATCGCCGTAAACGCCGGTTTCGAATAGGTCTGCACCTTCTCGAAATAGGGCAGCTCCTGCAGCTTTTTTTCGATCGGGTCCGCAACCTGGCTCTGCATCTCGGCAGCGGTGGCGCCTGGCCAGATAGCGGAGATGTTCACCACCTTGACAGTGAAGAACGGATCTTCGGCACGGCCGAGCCGCTCGTAAGAAAAGAACCCGGCGGCGCCCAGCGCGATAACAAGGAAGAGGATCAGCGAGGGGTGGCTGACCGCCCAGCCGGAAAGATTGAAGCGCTTCATCGTGTCCTCCCTCAGAATGACAGTGAAGAGACGACCCTAACCTTCTGGGTCGGATCGAGCTTCTGCACGCCGAGCACCACGACCTTCGCGCCTTCGTCGACGCCCCCGGCTATAACGACATCGTTGCTCTCGTAGGATTTGACGGCAACCGGCTTTCGCGCCACGTCGCCCTTGTCGTCGACCACG
>JAICIT010000183.1 GCA_025960445.1 Bradyrhizobium sp.
ATCATTGCTACGAAATGGCAGGCCGACGCCCTGAAACAGGCCAAGAAGATCGAACTCGCTGGCCGCGTCCATTTCCTCAAGCACCTCGTCGCTCGGAAAATCGTCGACGCGGATGATCACGCCCTCGCAGAGGTCGCGAAACGTTTTCGGCAGCCGCCCGAAAACGTCATGCGCCATGGTCTCCATCTCGGCAAGCGAGGGGGCTTTTGCGGTTCGCCACATTTTGACTATCTAGCGCGGGTTCCGTGATCGTGCACAGGTTCGCTGCAGTTTATTCGCACCACCCGTCTTCAAAGTCGGATGCTCAGTGGATCGTGGAGGGGTTGTGCGCGAATCTGCGCCGCTGTTGACCTCCGCGCGGCAATCGGAGACCTTGCGGCCCGGAATAGATTCACAGCGGGCATGATGATGCGGATCTCGAAGGCGGCGGTATTGATCGCGTTAGCGGGCCTGGCTCTGTGGACGATTTCTCAAGCGGGTGCGCAGACCCTGCCGCAGGGCGCGCGGACCGCCAACACGTCGCAGTCTGCTACCGATATTTCCCCCCAGCGCCATCTCCGCCGCCCCCCGACACGGCTTCGTGTCCAGCCGTATTACGACCCGGGTTTCGACGGCGTCTATCCCCGCTATTATCCCGGCCGCAATGCGGTTCGCGAATGTACCGCGACCTATGTGCAGGAGTATCGGCCGAGCGGCACCGTAATCGTGCCACGCATGAGTTGCTTCTGGCGTCCAGGCTAGATGACGCGCCGGAGGTATTCATGATCCGATGGTTCGGCCGAGCCTTGCTGGTGGTTACGTTTCTGTCGGCTGCAACGAGCGCGATCACGTCAGCCCCCGCGGCGTCCTTGCGCAGTGCGGCGGAACCGGCGAGTTCAAGCGCAACGGAGATCAGTTCGCGGACATCCAATCGGCATCCACATTCTCATCGTGTCGATCATCGGCCCCTGCGGCCACAATATTACGAGCGGCCTTACTATTACGCGCCTTACCCGTACTCCGTGCCGGCTCCCTTCGTGTTCGGCTTTGGGCCGTGAGTCTGGTAACAACTGGCAGCATCTCCAAATTTTTTTGACCACCTCGAAACACAGCGGCTGATTGTTTCAAGCAGCGCCATCAATCTGTTCGTCCGCACGCCTATCCAGAAATGATCGCGGCTGCGTTCAGCGGTTGGGTGCGCCTTCATTACATTGGCGGTTGTTCATCATTGCGGCCCGCGCATTCACAGCGCGTTCACGTCGTGCATTTTATTTTTGATCCTGGAAGCGACCACAAGCGATTGCCGAAGACAGGCCACTGCATGAGCCCGCTACTTCGTTGCAAGTGTTCAGGGAGGACACATCGATGATCAAGATTTCACTTGCCGCGCGCGGCCCGGGGCGCAGCCTGGTGCGTGCGGGACTTGCGGCGGCTGCGATGCTGGCCTTGTCTTCCGCATCAGGTCAGCACGCTCGCGCGTTGTCGCTGATCAATCCCGGTGCTGCGCCGATCGCGAGCGCAACCTCCAGCGCGCCGATCATCGAAGTGCGCGGCGGTCACGGGGGCGGTGGCGGCGGAGGCGGAGGCGGGGGCGGTGGCGGCGGAGGCGGAGGCGGAGGTGGTGGCCACGGCGGTGGAGGCGGCGGGGGCGGCCATGGCGGCGGTGGCGGCTTCCATGGTGGCAGCATTGGACCAGGCGGCGGCGCATTTCATTCCAGCGGCATTCGAGCCGGCGGCGCTGCAGTTCCAAGCAGCGCGTTTCACAGGGGCGTGGCCTTCCACGGCGGCGGCGTCGGATTCCATCACCGGCATCACTTTCATCGGCGGTTCTTCTATGGAGCGGCCTACCCCTATTACGACGACTATCCCTATTACTACTCGTACCGCCGCTGCCCCGTGGTCTGGACTCATTACGGTTCACGCCGCGTCTGTCATTTCCGCCACTGGCGTCACCATCATTGGCGTCACCATCGCTGGCACCGGCACCACCACGATCGCTTTTACCGGTGAGCACCCAACGGTGATTGCTGAAATGAATCGGGCGCCCCAAGGCGCCCGATTTGCATTCTGTTCTGATAGAGAGCCTCTACCCCCAGTTCTTGAATTTCCAGGACCTGATTTTCCACGGCGTAAGCGTTTCGATGCGCCACTGCCGCCACCGGTCCGGCGGCCAGTGACTGAGACGCGACGTCTCCTTGATCTCGGGCTCCACGACTCGCCGCACGATGCGCCGCCTGGTCTGGCGCGTCGCCTCGCTGATCATGTCGACGAATTCAGACTTCTCTGCCACTGTTTGGCACCTCGCGAAACGGCACGCTAGCGGATCGAGTCTGCTCGCAAGACGTTAACGACAAGCTTCGACAATGCCTCCAGCTTGATAGAAGCTTGCCGAGCTTTTCGCTCTTCGCGGGCTTGATCGATGATCCAAATCAGCCCGGCGTGAAATCGCGCTATCGCCAGTTCCTTATATCGACGAAGTGTCCCGCAATCGCCGCGGCCGCCGCCATAGCCGGCGAGACTAGATGGGTTCGACCCTTGAAGCCTTGGCGGCCTTCAAAGTTGCGATTTGAGGTAGAGGCGCATCGCTCCTCCGGATTCAGCTTGTCCGGATTCATCGCGAGGCACATCGAACAGCCCGGCTCGCGCCACTCAAATCCGGCCTTGATGAAGATCTTGTCCAGCCCTTCAGCTTCCGCCTGCTGCTTCACAATTCCCGAGCCCGGGACGACCATGGCGTTGACATTGCCATTGACGGTCTTGCCTTCGGCGATTTTCGCCGCCGAGCGCAAATCCTCGATGCGCCCGTTGGTGCAGGAGCCGATGAAGACGCGATCGAGCTTGATGTCCGTGATCCGGGTGCCGGGCTTCAGGCCCATATAATTGAGTGCGCGATGTTTCGATAGCCGCTTGGCTTCATCGGCAATCTGCTCGGGATCGGGCACCAGCCCGGAGATCGAAACCACGTCCTCGGGCGAGGTGCCCCAGGTTACGATCGGCGGAAGCTTTGCGGCATCCAGCCGGATCTCGTGATCGAAATGCGCGCCTTCGTCGCTCCTTAAATTTTCCCAGTAACGCATCGCGGCATCCCAAGCGGCGCCTTTTGGCGCCTTCGGGCGATCCTTAAGAAATTCAAAAGCCTTTTCGTCGGGCGCGACCAGACCGGCGCGAGCGCCACCCTCGATCGACATGTTGCAGACCGTCATGCGGCCTTCCATCGAAAGAGCACGGATGGCTTCGCCGCCATATTCCAGCACATAACCGGTGCCGCCTGCGGTGCCGATCTCGCCGATGATCGCGAGAATGATGTCCTTGCCGGTCACACCTTCGGGCAGTTTGCCGTCGACGATGACGCGCATGTTCCTGGCTTTTTTCTGAATCAGAGTTTGCGTCGCCAGCACGTGCTCGACCTCGGAGGTGCCGATGCCGTGCGCCAGCGCCCCGAAAGCGCCATGGGTCGAGGTGTGGCTGTCGCCGCAGACGATGGTGGTGCCCGGCAGCGTGAAACCTTGCTCCGGACCGATCACGTGGACGATGCCCTGGCGTCTGTCGAACTCATTGTAATATTCGATGCCGAATTCCTTGGCGTTATCCGCCATCACCCGCATCTGCTCGATGCTTTCGGGATCCGGATTGGGTTTCGAACGGTCGGTAGTGGGGATGTTGTGATCGACCACGGCGAGCGTCTTCTCCGGTGCGCGCACCTTGCGCCCCGTCGCGCGCAACCCCTCGAACGCCTGCGGTGAGGTGACCTCATGGACCAAATGCCGATCAATATAGATCAGGCAGGTGCCATCCTCTGCTTCGTGAACCAGATGGTCGTTCCAGATCTTGTCATACAGCGTGGTCGGTTTTTTATCGGACATAATGTCAGGCCTCGAATCGGAAATTTGAATTGGATTTCAAACGCGCGCGAACGCGCCCGCCCGCGTCAAACCGCGAGCGCCGCCGTCGTCAGCCGGCCGAAGAAGCGCCATGGCAAACGCCTACGATCGTCGAGGACGATCCGACACGCGATGGTGTGGCGATCCGAAAACATGGGTATTTTATAGCACGTCCGCCAGAACGCGATATAGGTTTGCACGGGTTCATCGGGAGCCAATTGACCGCGCCATACCCGCCAAGTCGAACAAAAAAGCGCGGGCTGAACCCGCGCTTTTCCAAACTCACGCTGGGGCCGAATTACTCGCCAACAGCCGCCGCCCGCTCGGTCTTTTCGACGATGCGGGCCGACTTGCCGCGCAGATTGCGCAAATAGTAGAGCTTGGCGCGTCGCACTTTGCCGCGGCGCACCACCTTGATCGAGTCGATCATCGGCGACAGCACCGGGAACACGCGTTCCACTCCTTCGCCATAGGAAATCTTTCGCACCGTGAAGCTCTCATTGAGCCCACCACCGGAACGGCCGATGCACACGCCTTCATAAGCCTGCACGCGAGAGCGATCGCCCTCGACCACCTTGACGTTGACGATCACGGTATCGCCAGGTCCGAATTCCGGGATTTCCTTGCCGGCGGACAACTTCTGGAACTGCTCTTGTTCCAGCTCTTGAATGAGGTTCATCGTAATCTCCATCGGCGGCGCGCCCCAGCCGCCAAGGCGCGGGCTGCGCGAGTGTCTTAATCTGTGGTGCGCATTCCGTTCCGAGCGTTTCCTCGCGGAAACCGGATGCCACTTGCCGGAAAATGCTCGGGTGCGCGGATTTGGCGCTGCTATACGGCAAAGCTGGCGGCTTGTCACCCTTCCCGCGAGCCTTTCGGGCGTTTTTGGTCGCCGTTTTTAGGCCCGATGAGATCAGGTCGCCGTTCCCGTGTCAGGGTCACCGCCTCGGCCCGGCGCCATGCCGCGACCCGGCCGTGGTCCCCGGACAGCAGAACCTCCGGGATTGGCTGGCCTTCGAAGTCCTGGGGCCGGGTATATTGCGGATACTCCAGCAGGCCCTCCGAAAAGCTCTCATCCGCCCCGGATTCGACCTTTCCCATCACCCCCGGCAAGAGCCGCACGCAGGCATCGATCAAAGCCATGGCGGCGATCTCGCCGCCGGACAGCACGTAATCGCCGATCGAAACCTCTTCGAGTTTCCGAGCCTCAATCACTCGCTGATCGATGCCCTCGAAGCGGCCGCAGACGATCAGGGGGCCCGCTCCTGCAGCGAGCTCCACCACGCGCGACTGGGTCAATGGCCGACCTCGGGGGCTCATCAGGAGCCGCGGGCGCTCCGTACTGATCTCAGCCGCATCGATCGCCGCCGCCAGTACATCGGCGCGCAACACCATTCCCGGCCCGCCACCAGCGGGTGTGTCGTCCACACTGCGATGGCGATCGGTCGCGGAATCCCTGATGTCGCGCGTCTCCAGGACCCACAGTCCGGATGCCAGCGCTCTGCCGGCGAGGCTCACGCCGAGTGGCCCCGGGAACATATCCGGAAACAATGTCAGAACGGTCGCGCGCCAGCTCATGGGGTGGATGTACCCGCATCTTCGGGCGTGTCGCCCTCAATTTCCTCGGGCAATTCGATCACCACGCGTCCGCCCGGCAGATCGACCGAGGGTACCACGGCATTCGTGAACGGCAGCAGCATGGTCGCTCCATGCGGCGGCGCGATCTCAATGATGTCGCCGGCGCCGAAATTGTGAATGGCCACCACACGGCCGAGCGGCTCGTTCGCCGTTGTCAGCGCGGCGAGTCCGATCAGATCGGCGTGGTAGAATTCATCGTCGCTGGTGGCCGGCAGCCTGTCGCGCGCAACATAGAGTTCGAGACCATTGAGCCGTTCGGCCTCTTCGCGGCTCACAACCCCTTTCAAGGTGGCGACCAGATGCCCTTTTGCCTCGCGGGCGCTGGTCAACTCGAACTGACGCGCGCCATCTTTTGTGACCAGCGGTCCATAGCGTCGCACGGCCAGCGGGTCCTCAGTAAACGTCCACAGCTTCACCGCGCCACGCACACCATGCGGGGCGCCGATCCGGGCGACACAAATTTGCGAGGACGACGTCACCGGGTCTCATCCTCTGAA
>JAICIT010000184.1 GCA_025960445.1 Bradyrhizobium sp.
CGTCCTGCGGCTCAAGGAACCGCACGGTGAGGGACTTCCCGCTGCGGAGCCGCAGGACGTCGGAATATTGTCGCAACTGATCGAGGTGAAGCGTGGTCATAAGTGAAGCTCCAGTCGGGTCGAGGCCGGCCGTTTGGGGTTCATGGCCTCCAGAACGGCTTTTCGACCTCGCGAATGATGTCGCTCCAGGACAGGCCGATATCGTGAAGGTCGCGATCGGTCCAACGCGCCAGTTCGCGGCGTTGACGCGCCCGCTCGCGCCAGACATGCAGTGTTTGACCGAGCCGGGTGAAAAGCCCAGAAATATGAATATTTGTCATTGATTCATGTGTAAGGCTGGACATGTTCGTCTCCCAAACCTAGGATATTGACTGCAAAGTGGGCCTAGTTTGGGGTTTGTACAAACGACACTTTGTCCTCGCTAACATGACAAAACCTCATGTTACGGAAACCCCTGGAATGACCGCCAGATTGCCATCGCTCAATGGCTTGCGCGCTTTCGAGGCCGCTGCGCGGCATTTGAGCTTCACCAATGCGGCGTCCGAACTGAACGTGACGCAAACCGCGATCAGTCATCAGATCCGGCGGCTCGAGGAAGAACTCGGGATGCGGCTGTTCGTCCGCCAGAACCGCGCGCTGGCGCTGACGCCGCAAGCCAAGGCTTATCTGCCGGGTGTGCGCGCCGCGTTCAACGATCTGCGGCTCGCCACCGATCGGCTATTGCGACGAGACGACGACCACGTGTTGACGGTCTCGACTCTGGCATCGCTCGCCGCCAAGTGGCTGTTGCCGCGGCTTTCGAAATTTCAGGAATCCCATCCGGGCATCGACGTGCGCATCACCACATCGACCAGCCTGGTCGATTTCAGGAGCGGCGATGTCGATGCCGCAATCCGTTATGGACGCGGCCACTGGTCGGGGCTGCGCGCCGACTGGCTGATGGCGGACGAACTGTTTCCTGTGTGCAGCCCGGCGCTGCTCAAGGGCGGCAAGCCGCTACGCTGCCCGGAAGATCTCGCCAACTGGACGCTGCTGCACAGCAGTGGCGGCTATGACGACGACTGGCGGCTATGGCTCACCGCCGCTGGGCTGCCTGCCGATATCTCCAAGCAACCGGGACTGAGCTTCGACCTGATTCTCATGACCGTGCAGGCCGCGATCGACGGCTTCGGAGTGGCGATGGGCCGGACCTCCTACGTGGAGGCGGATATTGCCAATGGCCGGCTGGTCGTTCCCTTCAAGATCACTTTGCCGGCGGATGCAGGTTTTTATCTGGTCTCGCCGGAGGGGAAATCCGATCCGCCCAAGCTGGCTGCATTTCGGCAATGGCTGCAAGCCTCAGTACAGAACAAAACCTGAAACGTGGCTTTCGGCACGCTAGCCGTTCTCAACCACTGTTTTCCATTTGGTGGCGTCGCGCAGGCGTGGCACATTGCCGCGCCAACGTCGATCAACTGTGCCAGCCGCTGCCGTTGCGCCGCTGTCGGACAACGGGGAGAAGTGAGTATGTCGCAATTAGCGGGTTCGCCACCACCGCAGATCAAATCGCGCCTTGGGGCCATCCTGCGCGCAACCAGCGGCAATTTCCTCGAACAGTTCGATTTTTTCCTGTTCGGCTTCTACGCCACCGCGATCGCCAAGGCGTTTTTTCCTTCCGACGATGAAGCCGCGGCGCTGCTGAACACCTTCGGCGTGTTCTGGCTTGGGGCGCTGATGCGCCCGATCGGAGCGATCGTGCTCGGAGCCTATATCGATCGCATCGGCCGCCGCCGTGGGCTGATTGTGACATTGGCAATCATGGCGGTCGGCACGGTGGTGATCGCGGTGTGCCCGACTTATGCGACCATCGGCGTCGCAGCGCCTGTCATCGTGCTGGTCGGGCGCTTGCTGCAGGGATTTTCGGCCGGCGTCGAACTCGGCGGAGTCTCGGTCTATCTGGCTGAAATTTCGACGCCGGGAAACCGGGGCTTCTACACTTCATTCCAATCATCGAGTCAGCAGGTTGCGATCTTCGTCGCCTCGATCCTGGGGTTTGTGCTGAGCGAAGCGATGCCTGCGGCAACGGTCGCAGCGTGGGGCTGGCGCATTCCGTTCTTCGTCGGTTGCCTCATCATTCCGGTTATTTTCGTGCTGCGCCGTACGCTGGAGGAAACGCCGGCATTCCTCGCCATGAAAAAGCATCCGACAGCAAGCGAAGTGTTTGCTTCGGCTTTGGCGAACTGGCGCATCGTGCTGCTGGGCATGATGATAGCGGTGTTGACGACCACGACCTTCTACTTCGTCACCGTCTATACGCCGACCTTCGGCCGGACTGTGCTGAAACTCACAGGACAGGACGCTCTCCTTGTCACCCTGCTGGTTGCCGTCACCAATTTCATCTGGAATCCGGTCGGCGGCGCGCTCTCGGATCGCATTGGTCGCAAGCCTGTGCTGCTGACGATCGCGGGCCTGTCATTGGTGACGGCCTATCCGGCGCTGCATTGGCTGGTTGCAGATCCGACATTCGGCAAGATGCTAGTCGTCGAAATGATGTTCTCCTTCTATTTCGGCGTCTATAGCGGCACCATGCTGGGCTGTCTGGTGGAAATCGTTCCGGCGCATGTGCGCACCACCTGTTTCTCGCTGGCGTTCGCCCTTGCCGCGGGCCTGTTCGGAACCTTCACGCCGTATGCATCGACGTGGCTGATCCAACGCACAGGCGACAAGGCCTCTCCCGGATATTGGCTGATGTGCGCCGCGACGCTTGGAATCATTGCCGCGTTGACCGTGTATCGCGGCGGCCGGACCATCGAGACCCGCGAGGCTCTCGCCCAGTGAGTCACGAGGGACGACGCCACCAGCCATCGCCCGCGATTGCCTGAATCCCATGCCAACAACATAATGGCAGCATGGTCGACCTGACCCGTAAGCGCGACGTGCTGGTAATCGGTGGCGGCAATGCCGCGCTCTGCGCTGCGATCAGCGCGCGCCGCTCAGGCGCTGACGTGTTAATTCTGGAAGGCGCGCCAAAATTCTACCGGGGCGGCAATACCCGTCACACCCGCAACATGCGTTGCGCCCACGATGCCGCGACCGACATTCTCACCGGGCCCTACACCGAACAGGAATTCTTTGAAGACCTGCTGCGCGTCACCGATGGGCATACGGATGAAGAATTGGCGCGCCACATGATCCGCGAGTCCAAGGACATTCTGGACTGGATCGTCAAGCAGGGCGTGCGCTGGCAACCCTCCCTCGGCGGCACGCTCAGCCTTGGCCGGACCAACTCGTTCTTCCTCGGCGGCGGCAGGGCGATGCTGAACGCGCTCTATCTCACTGCCGAGCAACTGGGCGTGGAAATTCTCTACGATGCCGAAGTGATCGATCTCGAGATCGACCAAGGCATGTTTGTATCGGCTCGCCTGAAACAGCGCGACGCGGTCATCAGTGTTCGCGCGTCCACGCTGGTCGCAGCATCCGGCGGCTTCGAGGCCAATATCGAATGGCTAAAGCAATATTGGGGTGCGGCCGCCGACAACTTCCTGATCAGAGGTACGCCCTATAATCGCGGCTCGATACTCAAAATGCTGCTGGAAAAGGGTGTGCAGCAAGTCGGCGACCCCACGCAATGCCACGCGGTCGCGATCGACGCGCGGGCACCGAAATTCGACGGCGGCATCATCACACGGCACGATTCCGTGGTGTTCGGAATCGTGGTCAACAATCGAGCCTTGCGTTTCTACGATGAGGGCGAAGACATCTGGCCGAAGCGATACGCGATCTGGGGTCGCCTGGTTGCCGCTCAGCCTGACCAGATCGCCTACATCATTTTCGACGCGAGCTCGCGCAACAGCTTCATGCCGACGCTGTTTCCGCCGCTCGAGTCCGGCTCGATCGCCGGTCTGGCTTCGCAACTCGATCTCGATCCCGTAATGCTTGAAAAAACCGTCGGGGATTTCAATGCGGCGGTGAAGCCCGGCACGTTCGATCCCACCATCCTCGATGATTGCCGCACCGAACGCCTGACCCCGCCGAAATCTCATTGGGCGCGGCGGATCGAGACGCCACCCTATTACGCCTATCCGGTGCGGCCAGGCATCACGTTTACCTATCTGGGCACCCGAGTAAACAAGCAGGCGCGCATGATGATGAGCAACGGCAAGCCCGCGGCCAATATGTTCGCCGCCGGCGAGATCATGGCGGGCAACGTGCTGGGCAAGGGCTATGCAGCCGGGATCGGAATGACCATCGGCAGCGTGTTCGGGCGGATCGCGGGACGGGAAGCGGCGCAAAATGCACGGAACTAGAACCCTCGAGGAAGCCGACCGACTGATGACGGTGTGCAACTCCTGCCGTTATTGCGAGGGGCTATGCGCGGTATTTCCGGCGATGGAAATGCGCCGCGCATTCTCCGATGGCGATCTCAACTATTTGGCCAATCTCTGCCACGCATGCGGAGCCTGCTATACCGATTGCCAGTTCTCGCCACCGCACGAATACGATGTCAATGTGCCGAAAGCGTTTGCGGTTGCACGAGCCGAATCCTGGGCCGCCTATGTATGGCCGCGGGCGTTTGCTGGCGTGTTCGCCCGCAACGGAGTCGCCATCAGCGTCATCACCGCGTTAAGCGTCGCAGCATTTGTTTTCGGGTTCGCCGCGCTCCACGATCACCAGGTATTATTCGGAATCCATACCGGTCCCGGCGCGTTCTACGCGCTGATGCCGCACAACGCGATGGTGGTGCTGTTCAGCGCCGCCTTCCTATACGCCGTCCTGGCACTTGCGATGGGGGTGCGGGCGTTCTGGCGCGACATCGGAGAGCCCGTCGGCATGGTGGGCGACGCAGGCTCTCTATGGCAGGCGATGAAGGACGCGGCCGCGCTGCGCTATCTCGACGGCGGCGGATCGGGTTGTGTCAACGAGGACGAGCGGCCGAGCGATCGTCGCAAGATCTATCACCATCTGACGTTTTACGGTTTTCTGCTGTGCTTCGCCGCGACCTCGCTGGCAACGCTGTATCACTATCTGCTGGCACGCGAGGCACCCTATCCATGGTGGGATTTGCCGGTGCTATTGGGCACGCTCGGCGGTATCGGACTTATCATTGGCCCCGCGGGATTGCTCGCTGAAAAGTCCAAACGCGATCCAGCGCTGGTCGACCAGCAACGCACCGGTATGGATGTCGCGTTTACCCTGATGCTGTTCCTGACAAGCGTCACCGGAATGGCGCTTTTGGTTTGGCGCGATAGCGCCGCCATGGGACCTTTGTTGGCGCTGCACCTTGGCATGGTGTTTTCTCTGTTTATCACCATGCCTTATGGCAAGTTCGTGCACGGCATCTATCGCTATGCCGCGCTGGTACGTTACGCCCGGGAGCGGCGACAACTGGCGCACGGAAACCAAGAATGACAGGGATGTCGTTTGAAGTTCCCGACGTTTATCCTGCTTCGAACGCTGATCAGATATCCACCACCACGTAATCGCTTTCGACCGACACCGCGATCGTCTCAGCTACATAAGGCCCCTTTACTACGCTCGCACCCGGCTCGACGTTTACGGGATAGGCCTTGGCGCGGAAGCGCTTCGGATCGCAGTAGGACTGGCCGGTACGGATATCGAATTCCCAGCCGTGCCACGGACAGCGAATGATCTCGCCGAGTCTGGAATATTCGATCTCGCCAGGATCGGATGATTGCGCAAGCCCGATCAACGGCCCCTCGCACAACGCGGCGCCCTGATGGGGGCAGCGATTCAACAAGCCAAAGAATTCGCCCTTGATGTTAAACACGGCGATCGGGCGTCGATCGATCGTGAGAAATTTTCGCGTGCCCGGCGGCAGCTCATCGACGCGGGCGATGACGTGCCGGCTCATGCTATGTGATTTTCCGGCGCATGATTCGTTCAAAACAGTTTGCGGTTCGTCGGGCCAGACTACGCCAGACCATAGAGCTTCAGCGCGTTGTTCAAATAAAAC
>JAICIT010000185.1 GCA_025960445.1 Bradyrhizobium sp.
GCGTTGCTCGCCTATGCCGAGCGCCAATCCGCCGCCCGCGCAGACATCGTTGGCACCGTCGGCTACTGCATGAGTGGGCGATATGCGATCAATGCGGCCACGCATTTCCCGGAACGGGTCAAGGCTGCGGCCTCGATCTACGGAACGCATCTAGCCACCGATGAGCTCGACAGTCCCCATCTGGCTGCCCGAAAGACCAAAGCCGAGCTTTATTTCGGCTGCGCGGAAACTGACATCTACGCGCCCGCCGATATCATCGAGAAGGTGAAGCAGCAAATGAAGGACGATCGCGCCAATGCCGAGGTCGAGATCTATCCCGGCACTCATCACGGCTTCGCATTTCCGAAGCGGCCGGTTTACGATCGCGACGCTGCTGAGCGGCATTGGGAACGGCTGCTGGCGCTCTATCGACGCAACCTCTCCAAATAAGCCGCAGGCTCGATGCCCTTTCTTTTGATTGCCTTCCCGGTCTTCGATCCCATCGCCATTGCGATCGGACCATTCGCAATCCGCTGGTACGCGCTGGCCTATATCGGCGGCATCGTGCTGGGCTGGATCTATGCCCGTGCACTAGTCAAGAATCAAAAGCTATGGGGCGGACCGGCACCGATCACGCTGCCGCAACTGGACGATTTTATCCTCTGGGTCACGCTCGGCATCATCCTTGGCGGCCGCACCGGGTACGTGCTGTTCTACAACCTGCCCTTCTTCCTCGAACACCCGCCGGAAATTTTCGAACTGTGGAAAGGAGGCATGTCCTTCCACGGCGGCTTTCTCGGCTGCGTCGCGGCGGTGATCTTGTTCTGCCGCAAGCACCAGATCCCGATCCTGTCGCTCGGGGACATCACCACCGCGGTCGGACCTATTGGACTGTTTCTCGGTAGGCTCGCTAATTTCGTGAACAGTGAATTGTGGGGCCGGCCGGCCGATCCAGGTTTGCCTTGGGCTATGATATTTCCGAATGGCGGGCCCTTGCCGCGCCATCCGAGCCAGCTCTACGAAGCCGGGCTTGAGGGCATCGTACTGTTCACGATCCTGGCGGTGATGGTTCGCTTTGGCGCGCTGAAGCGGCCGGGACTGATCCTCGGCAGCTTTATCGCGTTTTACGGATTGGCCCGCATTACCAGCGAATTCTTCCGCGAGCCCGACCCGCAGCTCGGATTTTTATGGGGCGGATTGACCATGGGCATGCTGCTGTCCGTGCCGATGGTCATTGCGGGCGCTGTGGTTATGGCGGTGGCGTGGCGTCGCAAGGCGCCGAACTACCACGCGAACCGCGCCGAAAGCACGTTGTGACCGAACATTCGCCGTTGCACTTGGAGATCAAGAATCTGATCAAGGCGTCCGGGCCAATGCCGGTCTGGCGCTACATGGAACTTTGCCTGACGCATCCGAAGTTCGGCTATTATGTCTCGCGCGATCCTCTCGGGCGCGAAGGCGATTTCACTACCGCACCTGAAGTAAGCCAGATGTTCGGCGAGTTGCTCGGGTTGTGGGCGGCGTCGGTGTGGAAAGCGATCGGCTCGCCGCCGTTGCTGCGATTGATCGAGCTTGGACCGGGCCGGGGCACCATGATGGCGGATGCGCTGCGCGCGTTGCGCGTGCTGCCGCCGCTCCACCAGGCGCTGAGCCTCCACCTGATCGAGATCAATCCGGTGCTGCGGCAAAAGCAAGCCTCGATGCTCTCAGGCGTGCGCGATATCAGCTGGCATGACAACATCGACGACATCCCCGACGGGCCGGCGATCATTTTCGCCAACGAATATTTCGACGTGCTGCCCATTCACCAGGCGGTAAAGGGAGAGACCGGCTGGCACGAGCGCACAGTGGACATCGACGCCAGCGGCCAACTGGTGTTCAGCGCCGCGGCTGAACCTACGCCGCGCTTCGAGGTGCTCTTGCCCGCGCTGGTACGCGCCGCTCCGGTCGGCGCAGTTTTCGAATGGCGCCCGGATGCCGAGATCATGAAGATCGCGGCGCGCGTTCGCGATCAGGACGGCGCCGCGCTGATCATCGATTATGGCCACATCCGCAGCGATGCCGGTGATACGTTTCAGGCCATCGCCCGCCACAGCTTCGCCGATCCTCTCAAGGCCCCGGGCGAGGCGGACGTTACCGCTCACGTCGATTTCCAGGCACTGGCGCGCGCGGCGGAGGATCTCGGAGCGCGCGCGCACGGACCGGTGCCACAGGGCGACTTTCTGAAACGGCTTGGAATCGAGACCCGCGCGGCAAGCCTGATGGCAAAGGCCAGCCACGAGGCTTCAGACGACATCGCAAGCGCGCTGAAGCGGCTGATTGGCGGCGGCAGAGGCGGCATGGGATCGATGTTCAAGGTGCTGGCCGTCTCGGAGCCTCGCCTGACTTCACTGGCGGGATTTGAGGAAGCGCGACCGCACGACAGGGCCCAGCTTTCATGATGCTCGCTTCACCGCTGCTTTCGGCCATTCCCGGCGTGCGTCATGCGTTCTTCACCCGCGAGGGCGGCGTATCGCGTGGCCTGTATGGCAGCCTCAATGGCGGCCTTGGTTCAGACGACGATCCCGCCAACGTCGCGGAAAATCGCCGGCGCATGTCGGAGCATATGGGCGTGATGCCCTCGCGTTTTCTCAGCGCGTGGCAGATCCATTCGCCAGATGCCGTGGTGGTGTCGACGCCTTGGGAAGCCGCCTCGCGGCCGCGCGCGGATGCCATCATCACACGGGCCGAAGGACTCGCGATCGGCGTCACCGCCGCCGATTGCGGTCCGATCCTGTTTGTCGATCCGAACGCACGCGTGGTTGCAGCCGCGCATGCCGGCTGGAAGGGCGCGTTGACTGGCATCGTGGAATCGACGGTCGACACGATGGTGAAACTCGGGGCCGAACGAACCGGCATCGTGGCGGCGATCGGCCCGTTGATCCGCCAGCATTCGTATGAAGTTGGCGGCGAATTTGTCGAGCGGTTCATCGAGGCCGACGCCGAGAACAGTCTGTTCTTTATCCCGTCTGCCCGAGAGGGCCATGCCATGTTCGATCTTGCCGGTTTCATTCGGATGCGCCTCGAACGCGCCGGCGTCCCGATGATCGACGATCTCGGCGTCGATACCTATTCCGACGAGCGCTTCTACAGTTACCGCCGCTCGGTGCATCGCAACGAGCCAGACTACGGCCGACACGTGCACGCGATCGCGCTGGAGCACGGATAAGTTTTCAAAACAGCCCGAAAGAACGATGCACCGTCGAAGCTCGCCTCTGCCCTAGACCTTAACGCATTTTAACGATATCGCTCGGGGTACGATGAGAGACGCTATGACCCCTCCCCGCCCTTTTGCAAATATCCCGGCTCGCATTGCGGCTGCTGCCCTCCTCGTGACTGTGGCGATCGGACTCGGCGGCTGTGCCGGCGGCGGAGCGGGCAACGGCGCTTTTGCCATGGCGGCCGCCGGACCGGGCGCCACGATCAGTTTTGAATCGATTGACGGCCCACCTCCGCAAATATTCGATCGCATGGTGAACGTGCTCGACAGTGAATCCAAGCTTCGCAGCCTGTCGATTGTGTCGCGTGAGGCCCCGGCGAATTATCGGGTGCGAAGCTATCTCTCCGCTCAGGTCAATCACGGCCGCGCTGTGATCGCGTGGGTTTGGGACGTTTATGACCGTGAGCAGCAGCGGGCGCTGCGGCTCAGTGGCGAGGAAGCTGCCGGCAAGGCGGGACGTGACGCCTGGGGCGCCGCCGACGACCTTACTCTTCGGAAAATCGCCCAAGCGGGGTTGAGCGGCCTCAACGCAATGGTCAACGGCGCGGGACCTTCGGATATGCCGACCCAAGTCCCATCAGGCAAACGGGAGCCGACAGTGGCGAGCGCCGATCACGCCTCTCCCGGCCAAGGCCAATTCAGCGTCAGCGCGCTCGCCTACACCGCCGATTAAGCAAAAACGCCCGAATGCAGGGCATTTTTGCCGGGAAAACGGGGGTGGCGGGTTGCC
Organism: Bradyrhizobium sp.; assembly: GCA_025960445.1. GTDB lineage: Bacteria > Pseudomonadota > Alphaproteobacteria > Rhizobiales > Xanthobacteraceae > Bradyrhizobium. Next base: position 3,969 of record JAICIT010000185.1, read on the forward strand.
AGCCAAGGTAGCTCCTTGATATCACCTCGCCGTCCAACATTGCCGGTTTCGTGGGTGTCCCGATATGCTGAACGTAGTCTCCAGCAAGACGCGGGGAAAAGAATCGATGTCGGCCAAGAACGGCTCCATCAAGCTGGTTTCCGGCAACTCCAACCCCGCTTTGGCGCAGGCCATTGCCGAAGGACTGGGCCTGCCGCTCACCAAGGCCGTGGTCCGGCGCTTCGCGGACATGGAGATCTTCGTCGAAATCCAGGAAAACGTGCGCGGCTCGGATGTATTCATCCTGCAGTCGACGTCGTATCCGGCCAACGATCACCTCATGGAATTGCTGATCATCACCGACGCGCTGCGGCGGGCGTCGGCGCGTCGCATCACCGCGGTGATCCCTTATTTCGGCTATGCCCGGCAGGATCGCAAATCGGGCTCCCGGACGCCGATCTCGGCCAAACTGGTCGCTAACCTGATCACGCATGCCGGCGCCGACCGCGTCATGACTGTCGATCTGCACGCCGCCCAAATCCAGGGCTTCTTCGATATTCCAACTGACAATCTATTCGCCTCGCCGGTGATGGTGCGCGACATCCGCGAGCGCTTCGACCTCAGCAACGTCATGGTGGTGTCGCCCGACGTCGGCGGCGTGGTGCGCGCGCGCGGCCTCGCCAAGCGGATCAACACGCCGATGGCGATCATCGACAAACGCCGCGAACGCGCGGGCGAATCCGAAGTCATGAACGTGATCGGCGAGGTTGCCGGATACACCTGTATCCTGATCGACGACATCGTGGATTCAGGCGGCACACTGGTGAACGCAGCCGATGCGCTGCTCGCCAATGGCGCCAAGGAAGTCTACGCCTACATCACCCATGGAGTACTATCGGGCGGCGCCGCCGCCCGCATCACCACCTCGAAGCTCAAGGAACTTGTGATTACTGACTCGATCCTGCCGACCGAAGCGGTTCGCAACGCCAAGAACATCCGCACGCTCTCAATCGCGACATTGATCGCGGAGGCAATCGGCCGCACTGCTTCGGAAGAGTCGGTATCAAGCCTTTTTGATTAGGCCACATCCTCTCATTTTTAAACAGGCCAGCACGAGACACACCTGCGCGATCTCGTCCGCGCGCCGCTTCTCCCGCGTGCGAGGCGAGCGAAGCTCGCGCTTTCTCGTCCCTCCCACTTGTGGGAGGGTGGCGCGAAGCGCCGGGTTGGGGGCAGCGCATGCAAAAGCGCTAAACCCCTCGCTTGCGGAAGCGATCCCCCACCCGTCACATCGTTCGCGCCGCTCACGATGTGCCCTCCCTCCCCACGAGTGGGAGGGATGAAGACCGGCGATGCAGTTTTCACTTCACCCGGTAACAGCGCGCGTAATTCTTACACAATACCCGCTGCTACCTGACCGCGCAGCCGCTCGAGGCTGAGCAGTGTGTTGGCGCAGGCCTCCGCGACCTCGACGCCCTTGATCGCAAAATGTTTGCGAAAGAAATCGAGATGCGCGGCGCTCTCATGGAATTGTTGCGGGGTCAGCACCGCGGAGAAGATCGGCACCTCGGTGCGCAATTGCACATCCATCAGCGCCTTGATCACGGTGTCGGCGACGAATTCATGCCGATAGATGCCGCCATCGACCACGAGCCCCGCCGCGACGATTGCGGTGTAACGCCTGGTCTTTGCCAATAGTTGCGCGTGCAGCGGGATTTCGAACGAACCCGGCACCTCAAACAGATCGATTTGCGCACGCGCAATATGCCGTGCCTCGATCTCCTGCAGGAACGCGATGCGGCATTCCTCCACGACGGCGCGATGCCAGGAGGACTGCACGAATGCGACCCGTTGCGATTTTGAAAATCGCGGATGCGCCGGTGCAGGCGGACGATCGATGGTTTGAGCGTTTGCTTCGGAAGTCTCTAATAACATCTGATTCATGGCTTTCCTCTTTCAGGACCAGAATCAGGGCATACGGAAC
>JAICIT010000186.1 GCA_025960445.1 Bradyrhizobium sp.
CAGCCCCCGAATCATTCAGCTCACGATGGAACGGCTGCGCGGTGCATTGGGTTTGCCGGATAGCGCAACGCCGCACGCACTACGACATTCCTTCGCGACCCACCTGTTGGGCCGCGGAGGCGATTTGCGTGCGATCCAGGAGCTACTCGGCCATGCTTCGCTTTCGACGACGCAGATCTACACTGGCATCGATAGCGAGCGGCTGCTCGAGGTCTATAAAACCGCGCATCCGCGCGCCTGAAAGCGTATTTTCAAAACCGACCTCAACCTTCGCATCCGCTTTGCTCTTGCGCAGACGAAATTGTTCGGTCAATCGTTGAGGTGGGCCCACCCGGGAGGCAATCATGAGCGCACACGAAAGCATGGAGCATGCCGAGCACGTCGAGCACGCTTCAGGCGAGAACAAGAAGATCGCACTGCTGATTGCGGTGATTGCGCTCTTCCTTGCGCTTTCGGAAACGCTCGGGAAGGGCGCCCAGACTGAATCCATCAGCAAGAACGTCGAGGCTTCGAACCTTTGGGCATTCTTTCAGGCCAAGAGCATTCGTCGGACCGTGGTTCAGACGGCTTCGGACCAATCAAAACTAAGCCTCGGCCTCGTGGGCGACGCCAACGCCAAGGCGGCGCTGCAAAAGCAGATCGACGATTGGCAGAAAACGGCCGGGCGCTATCGTTCCGAGCCCGAAACCGGCGAAGGCACCGAGCAGCTTGCCGAACGCGCCAAGCACGCCGAGGAAGAGCGCGACCTCGCCACCGCGAAATATCATCATTTCGAGCTCGCGTCGGCGGCGTTTCAGATCGGCATCGTGCTGGCTTCGGCGACCATCATCACCGGCATCATCGCACTGGCGTGGATTTCGGGCCTGTTGACGCTAGCCGGGATTGCATTTACCGCGCTCGGCGCGTTCATGCCGCATCTGCTGCACCTGCATTAGAGCGTTTTCGAGCGAAGTGGATGCCGTTCGCGTGAAGAAACGCGTCGGAAGAATCCTGGGAGCAGGCGATTGAGATCAGCGCGCTTCGTGCACGCTTTTTCGGAAGCGCTGGATCAGCCGCAGCGTGCGTGACGACCAACCGCTTCCGCTGCCATCGCCACCCAAGGCTTCCCTGATTCGCGATTTGATGGGCTCGACGAGCTCGCTTGCTTTCGCTCTCACGTCGATCACGAAATCATAAAGCGATTCGAACCAATTCATTTCCAGCAATTTGTCTCGCGTCACATCGAAGACAAAGGCAGCGACGCCAACACCGAGGAACTTGGCCAGGATGATCGTGAGCACCGCGCTCATCCAATGTTCGTGTGCGAGCAGCCAGAAGCCGACAAGCTTCAACGGGAATAGCGGGATTACCGGCACGACAAAGACGATCAAGGTCATCGCCGGGGACAGAGTGTCGACGCGATCAGCGAGCCATTGCTTGAAGGCGCGTAGCGGGATCAGCGCCACGAACCATGCAACGATCGGCTCGAGATGATCCCACAGCCAGGCCTCGATCAGGAAGATGATCGCGAGCAGAACCCAGATCGGTTGAAGAATTCGCCGCATCATCCAAATTGTCCGGCTTGCCGGGCTGTCATCACATATGGATCGCGCGCTTGCCGACTGCAAGCGCCGCTTCCTTGATGGCTTCCGAGCGAGTCGGATGGGCATGGCAGGTTCGTGCCAGGTCTTCGGCGGAGCCGCCAAATTCCATCAAAACACAAGCTTCATGGATCATTTCACCGGCTTCACGGCCGATAATGTGAACGCCGAGCACGCGATCGGTCTTCGCATCTGCGAGAATCTTTACGAACCCTTCGGTGGTCTGGTTGACCTTGGAGCGACCATTGGCCGTAAAGGGGAATTTGCCTGACGTGTAGGCCACCCCGGCCTGTTTCAGCTCTTCCTCGGTCTTGCCCACCGCCGACACCTCGGGCGTGGTATACACCACGCCCGGTATGGCGTCGTAGTTCACATGTCCGGCCTGCCCGGCGAGAATCTCCGCAACGGCGACGCCTTCGTCCTCCGCCTTGTGCGCGAGCATCGGCCCCGCGACCACATCCCCAATGGCGTAAATGCCTTTCACGCTTGTCGCGAAATGCGAATCGATCTTCACCCGCCCGCGATCATCGAGCGCGACCCCGGCCTCTTTCAGCCCAAGCCCTTCCGTGTAGGGGACGCGGCCGATTGCGACCAGCACCACGTCAGCCTGCACGGTTTCGGACTTGCCGCCGGCGGCCGGCTCGACCTGCACCGATAAGGTCTTCCCCGAGGTGTCGACGGCAGTGACCTTGGCGCCGAGCTTGAACGCAAAGCCCTGCTTTTCGAGGATGCGCTGGAATTGCTTTGCGACTTCGCCATCCATGCCGGGCAAGATCCGGTCGAGAAACTCCACGACCGTGACCTGCGCGCCGAGGCGGTGCCAGACCGAGCCCAATTCGAGGCCGATCACTCCCGCACCGACAATCAGCAATTTCTGCGGCACTTTCTCGAGCGACAACGCGCCTGTCGACGACACGATGCGCTTCTCATCGATCTCGATGCCCTTGAGCCGGGCGACATCGGAGCCGGTGGCGATGACAATGTTTTTGGTTTCGAGCGACTGAGCCTTGCCATCGGCGCCGGCCACTTCGACTTTACCCGCGCCGGCTATCTTGCCCTTGCCCGTGATGACATCGATCTTGTTTTTCTTCATCAGGAACTCGACGCCCTTCACATTGCCGTCGATGCCCTGCTGCTTGAAGTTCATCATCGCGCCTAGATCGAGCTTCGGCGCGGGAACGCCCACGCCCATTTTGGCGAAGCTGTGCCCAGCCTCCTCGAACATTTCCGACGCGTGCAGCAATGCCTTCGACGGCATGCATCCGATGTTGAGGCAGGTACCGCCGAGCGTCGCGTTCTTCTCAACCACGGCGACCTTCATCCCGAGTTGGGCGGCCCGCACCGCGCAGACGTATCCGCCTGGACCGGTGCCGATGACAACGAGATCGTAATTGGCCATGACTGGTAACCCTGTGGCTGAATAATTACACGCGATCAGCGACCGCCGGACACATCGAGAATGGCACTGGTCACGTAGGAAGCCTCGTCCGACATCAGCCAGACGATGGCGTTCGCGATTTCCTCGGCGGTGCCGACGCGCTTCATCGGCACCATGTGGCTGAGCCGGTGGGCACGGTCAGGCTCCCCGCCGCTGGCATGAATTTCAGTATCGATCAGTCCGGGCCGGATCGCCGCGACACGAATGCCCTCGCCGGCGACCTCATGGCCCAGCCCTATCGTAAAGGAATCGATTGCGCCCTTGGATGCGGCGTAATCGACGTAGGTATTCGGCGAGCCGAGTTTTGCGGCAACCGACGACAGGTTGACGATGACGCCCCCCTTGCCGCCATGACGCGTCGACATCCGTTTCACGGCTTCGCGCGCGCAAAGGATACTGCCGGTGACGTTGACGGCCATCATCCGCTGGATGCGCTCGGCAGACATTTCATCGACGCGCGACGTTGCCCCGACGATCCCGGCATTGTTGATCAGCGCGCCCAAGGTGCCGAACTTGTCGGCCGCCTTGAACAGCGCAAGGATATCGCTCTCCTTGCCGACGTCGCACTTCACTGCGACCGCCTGGCCGTTTTTGGCTTCGATGGCGGAGACCACGCTTTGCGCCGCAGCTTCATGGTTGACGTAGCCGACGCAAACCCGAAAGCCGCGGGCAGCGGCGGCGACGGCGGTTGCGCGGCCGATGCCGCGGCTTCCGCCGGTGACGATAGCAACTCTGTCAGTCAAAATTCACTCCCATTGGGATGATGACCCGATCAGTCAAATCGGTCATCACCTCATTTCTCGAATTTGAGCATGATCGCGGGCGTCTGATCACCTTCGGGCATCATCGAAGGGGGCGATCGGTCCAGCGTTTGCGCTGATGTGCTGCCAATCGGCGCATCAAACCGCACGTTAAAGATCCAGCACCAGACGTGCCGGATCCTCCAAACTTTCCTTGACGCGCACCAGGAATGTCACAGCGTCCTTGCCGTCAATCACGCGATGGTCATAAGACAGCGCCAGATACATCATCGGGCGAATCTCGACCTTGCCGCCGATCGCGACTGGACGATCCTGAATCTTGTGCATGCCGAGAATGCCCGACTGCGGCGCGTTCAGAATCGGGGTCGACATCAGCGAGCCATAGATGCCGCCATTGGTGATGGTGAAGGTGCCGCCCTGCATCTCGTCGATCTTGAGCTGGCCATCGCGCGCGCGCCGGCCAAAATCAGCGATGCTCTTTTCGATCTCGGCGATCGATTTCTGGTCACAGTCGCGCACCACCGGCACGACCAGCCCCTTGTCGGTGCCGACGGCAACGCCGATGTGATAATAATTCTTGTAGATCAGGTCGGTACCGTCGATCTCGGCGTTGGCAGCCGGGATATCCTTTAGCGCCTGCACGCAAGCTTTGGTGAAGAAGCCCATGAATCCCAGTTTGCTGGCGTGCTTCTTTTCGAACACGTCCTTATACTGGGCTCGCATTGCCATGATGTGACTCATGTCGACTTCGTTGAACGTCGTCAGCATCGCGGCCGTGTTCTGGACGTCCTTCAGGCGGCGGGCGATGGTCTGGCGCAGGCGCGTCATCTTCACGCGCTCTTCGCGCGCTGCATCATCGGCCGGCGATGGAGCCCGCACCTGAACTGCTGCGGCGGGTTGATTGACCGGCGTCGGAGCGGACGCCGCCTTTTCGATTGCCGCGAGCATGTCGCCCTTGGTTACGCGGCCGTCCTTCCCGGAGCCCGGAACGGTAGCGGCATCGATCCCGCTTTCGGCCGAAATTTTGCGCACTGAAGGTGCCAGCGGGACGTCCGCCGGGGCGGCCTTGGGCGCGGCAGGAGCAGGCGCTGGCGCTTGAGTAGCAGGAGCAGCAGCGGATGCAGCGGCCTTTGCAGCCGGCTTGGCGGCGGCACCGGCCCCTTCCTTGATCTGACCGAGCAACGCGCCGACCGCGACGGTCTCGCCATCCTTTGCGACGATTTCCCCAAGCGTTCCCGCGGACGGCGCGGGGACTTCGATGGTGACCTTGTCGGTCTCGAGTTCGACCAACGGCTCGTCGACGGCAACCGCATCGCCGGCCTTCTTGAACCAACGGCCGATCGTGGCTTCGGTTACGGACTCGCCGAGCGTCGGCACGCGAATTTCAGTCATTGGTTGTTCCCTCTCGCGTCGAGCCTGGCTTGAAAAACAAATCGTCCGGAAAAAACCTGCGCCGGCATTCATGGCGCAGGTTGCAACTGGTTCAGTTCAGCGCCTCGTCGAGTAGCGCTTTCAGTTGCGCCACATGCTTGGACATCAGACCGGTCGCGGTCGCTGCCGCCGCCGCTCGGCCGGCGTAACGCGGACGTTTGTTCGGCGCCTGAATCTGATTCAGCACCCATTCGAGATACGGCTCGATGAAATGCCAGGCGCCCATATTGCGCGGCTCTTCCTGGCACCAAACCACCTCGGCCCTCTTGAAACGTCCGAGTTCCTGAACGAGCGCCTTCAGCGGCACTGGATAGAGCTGCTCGACGCGCATCAGGTAAACGTCATCGATGCCGCGCTTTTCGCGCTCCTCATAGAGATCGTAATACACCTTGCCAGAGCAAAGCACGACGCGACGAATATCGGCGTCTGGCACCAGCTTGATCTTTTCGTCTGGCAGCATCGCCGCGTCATCGTAAAGGATGCGATGAAACGTGGCCTTGGCTCCCAATTCATCCAGCTTCGAAACCGCACGCTTGTGGCGCAACAGCGATTTCGGCGTCATCAAGATCAGAGGCTTGCGAATCTCACGATGCAATTGACGCCGCAGCACGTGGAAGAAATTGGCCGGTGTCGTGGGATGGACAACCTGCATATTGTCCTCGGCGCACATTTGCAGAAAGCGTTCCAATCGCGCGGAAGAATGCTC
>JAICIT010000187.1 GCA_025960445.1 Bradyrhizobium sp.
GGTGGAAACTCCGTACAGCACGAGGATGATCGAGGGCGGCACCAGGATGCCGAGCGCGCCGGAGGTCGAGATCACACCGACGCCGAAGCGGCGCGGATAGCCGTGTTCGACCATCGCCGGCATCATGATCGAGCCGATAGCTACCACGGTGGCGACGCTGGATCCGGAAATCGCGGCGAACATCGCGCACGCGGTCACCCCGGCGAGTCCGAGGCCGCCGGGCAGATGGCCGACCAGCGAGGTCGTGAATGCAATCATCCGACGCGCAACCCCTCCCCGCGTCAGAAAAGTGCCGGCCAGGATGAAAAACGGAATCGCCATGATCCCGAAATTGTCGAGGCCGGAAAACAACTTCAGCCCGACGCTCTCGATCGGCACCTCGGTCATCGTGAACAGGAATGTCAGCACGGTGAGGCCGAGCGAAATCGAGATCGGCATGCCGGTCAGCATCAATGCGAACAGCAGTCCGAAAATCAGGGCAGCGCTCATCACGCTTCTCCCACGGCGATCGGCGCCGTCCGACTGACTTCGACACCCTCGACATGCGTCGCGTCATGATGCGGCAGATCGCCGGTCCTGAAATAGGTCCATGCCACCTGGAGGAAGCGAAAGCACATCAGGTACGAGCCAAGCGGAATGCACGCGTAGACCAGCCAGCTCGGCAATTCCAGATCGGGCGAAACCTGATCGGTGCTCATCAATTCGAACACGAACTTCGCCCCCATGGAGCCGACGATGAATGTAAAGAGCGCGCCCCCAAGCAGGCCGAACAGGACAACTCCCTTGCGCCAGCGGGCGTTGAGATGATTGATCAGGACGTCGACGCCGACATGGATGCCGGTGCGCACGCCATAGGCCGCACCGAATTTGGCCATCCAGATGAACATGTAGATGCACAACTCCTGCGCCCAGGAGATGTGAATGAGGATCAAATAATCATACAGGAACGGCACGCCGGTGCCGAAGCGATGGACCACGGAGATAAAAATCAGAATCGTCGCGGCCGCCATCAGCGAGGCGATTATGATTTCCTCGAGCCGATCAAGGATACGAAGCACCATCTCTCCCCCTCATGCGCGCCAGCTGATCCGGCACGCATCCCCATTGTTCGCAAGCGTAACCCCGCGGTCCGGTTGCCGCGTCGCGATCCGAAAAGACGGGCCCTCGCGACTGCTCGCGAGGACCCGCCGGCTCCTGGACTCAAAGCATGATTGGGAAAACTGGACCCCGGTTTTCCCGCGGGACAAACGCGAAAGCGTTTGGCCCGGAAATCATGCTCGAACGAAAGCGGTCATGATCCGATTCAACCTGACTGGACCATGATTTAGTGGCCGGTTGCTCCGGTCTCCTTGATGAACTCGTCAATCAAGGACTGCCCTACCCGGCTTGCCACGTCTTTGTAAACCGGCTCCATCGCCTTGCGCATGGCGGCGTCCTGCTCCGGCGTCAGCGTGAGGATCTCGGTCTTGCCGGCCTTCCTGATCTCCGCCAGCGCGTCGTCGTTTTCTTTTGCGGATTGCCCGTTGCCGAGTTCGGTGGCTTCCTTCATCGCCTTGCTAAGCTCGCCGCGAATATCGGGGGCGAGCCCGTCCCAGAACTTCTTGTTCACGACGACGACATAGCCGATATAGCCGTGATTGGTCACGGTCGCGTACTTCTGCACCTCGTTCATTTTCTGGGTGTAGATATTCGACCAGGTATTTTCCTGGCCATCGACCACGCCGGTCTGCAGCGCCTGGTAAACCTCGCTGAACGCCATCACCTGCGGGATCGCGCCAAGGGCACGGAATTGGGACTCGATCACCTTCGATGACTGGATGCGGAACTTCAGGCCCTTGTAATCGGCGGGCGCTATCAGCTTCTTGTTGGCCGTCATCTGCTTGAACCCGTTGTCCCAGTAGGCGAGACCGGTCATCCCCTTCGGTTCGAGCAGCTTCAGGAGCTTCGCGCCGAGAGGTCCATCCGTCACTTTGCGCACGGTGGCGAGATCGGGCAGGACATACGGCAGATCGAACACCTCGAATTCGCGCACGCCGATCGGCCCGAATTTGGAATTGGACGGGGCCAGCATCTGCACGGCGCCGAGTTGCAACGCCTCCAGTTCTTCCTTGTCCTTGTAGAGCGTCGAGTTCGGATAAACCTCGACCTTGACCTTGCCGCCCGTGTATTTCTCGGCCAGCTCTTTGAACTTGTCCGCCGCCGTGCCCTTTGGCGTATTCGCAGCCACGACGTGGCTGAACTTGATGATAATCGGCGACTGCGCCAGTGTCGGCTCAACAACAACCAAGGCCGCGAACGCCGCAGCCGCCATAATCAACTTACGCAATCTTGCCTCCCCGGTGATTTTGAAGTCCCGCCTGCGCGGCTCCATCAACTTGACGCCAAGCGAACCAATACAGAGAAGGCCGTCTAAACGCCACTGTCAGCGAGCATTTTCCGATTTGCTGCAATGCAAAACGCGGCGCCGTGAGCGCCGCGTCCTGCTTGAACCTGAAGCCGTTGCTTTGGAGTAATCAGCCCGCCGCCGCCACGGGCACGTCACGCTGCCGCTTCATGACGATCTTGTTGAGCGCGCCGAGATAGGCCTTGGCCGAGGCAACCAGCGTATCCGGATCGGCGGCCCGCGCCGTCATCGAACGCCCCTCATGGGCGAGCCGCACCGAAACTTCCGCCTGGGCATCGGTACCCTCGGTCACGGCGTGGACTTGATATAGCTCCAGCTTGGCCTCGTGCGGGACCAGCGCCTTGATGCAGTTGAACACCGCATCGACCGGGCCGTTGCCCTCGGCCTCCTCGATTTTGGTCTGGCCATCGACATCGAGCTTCATGGTCGCGCGCTGCGGGCCATGGGTGCCCGCAATCACCGTCAGCGAGGTCAGCTTGATGCGATCGTGCGAAGCGGCGATTTCCTGATCGACCAACGCCTCGATATCCTCGTCGTAGATATCTTTCTTGCGGTCGGCGAGCGCCTTCATCCGCACGAACGCATCTTCGAGCTGATTGGCGCCGAGCTTGTAACCCATCTCCTCCAGCTTATGCACGAAGGCATGACGCCCGGAATGCTTGCCCAGGACCAGCGATGATTGTTTCAAGCCGACCATTTCCGGTCGCATGATTTCATACGTCGAAGCGTCCTTCAGCACGCCGTCCTGATGAATGCCGCTTTCGTGCGCGAACGCGTTCCGGCCGACGATGGCTTTGTTGTATTGCACCGGAAACGAAGTCGCCGCCGATACCAGCTTCGAGGCGCGCGTCAGCATGGTGGTGTCGATCTTGTTCCAGTACGGAAAGCGGTCGTTGCGTATATTGATCGCCATCACGATTTCCTCGAGCGCGGCATTGCCTGCCCGCTCGCCGATGCCGTTAACAGTGCACTCGATCTGCCGCGCACCGCCGGCTATTCCCGCCAGCGAATTCGCAACCGCCATGCCGAGGTCATTGTGGCAATGCACCGAGAACACCGCCTTGTCGGAGTTCGGCACCCGCTCGATCAAGGTGCGCATAAAATGGGTGTATTCCTCCGGCACCGTGTAGCCGACGGTATCGGGAATGTTCACGGTGGTGGCGCCGGCCTTGATCACGGCCTCAACGATGCGGCAGAGGAAATCCATTTCACTCCTGGTGCCGTCTTCAGCCGACCATTCGACGTCGTCGATGTGATTGCGGGCGCGGCTGACGTTGGCGATTGAGGTTTCGATCACCTGGTCCGGCGTCATGTTGAGCTTCACCCGCATGTGCAGCGGCGACGTCGCGATCACCGTATGGACGCGACCGCGCCGGGCGAACTTCACCGCTTCCGCGCAACGATCGATATCCTTCGGATGCGCGCGCGACAGGCCGGCGATCACTGCATTCTTCGAGCGCCTTGCGATCTCGCTAACCGCCTGGAAATCGCCCTCGGAGGTGATGGGAAAGCCGGCCTCGATGATATCAACGCCCATGTCATCGAGCATTTCAGCGACCTCGAGCTTCTCCTCGAATGTCATGGTGGCGCCGGGGCATTGTTCGCCATCGCGCAAGGTGGTGTCGAATATAACGACGCGGTCCTTGTCGGACTTGTTGACGGTGGTCATCTGAAAATTCCTTTAGATGATGCGCCTCTGGAGCGCTGAAGGGGTCTGGTGATCTCGCGCAACCCCTGAGTGCCCAGGCGCAAACCGCCCAGACGGCCCTCAGGGGCAGATAAGAAGCAACAGCCCGTCAGGAAGCAGGGCGGAAAAGGACGCAGCCGGAATCGCTTCGGGAGCGGTGCTAACGGCCGTTTTCCCGTGAATTCCCTGCATTTCGCTGCGAATCAGCATTGCCAGACCCTTTGGATGCGCGATTCTGGGCTAAAACCCTTGACGGTTCGTTGCCGGAAGGCGCTTCCGCCATCGTTCTAATCAAGAAACGCCTGAAACTGCAATGCCAAAACATGGTCAGATGAACTGACCTAATTAGATGAACTGACCTAATCGATCTCTTCTCATCCCTCCCAGTTGTGGCGAGGGAGGGCACGTCGTGAGCGACGCGAACGATGTGACCGTGGGGTTGCTTCCGCAAGCAAGGGGTATTCGCTCGGCACTGTTCGCTGCCAACCTCACCCGGCCCTTCGCGCCACCCCAGGAGCGAGCGCTGCTCGTCTCGCCGATAAATGCGAGGCACGAAGACGCGAAATTTCGGGTCCGCAGCGCGACGGTTTGACGCCGGCGGCTGGCGCAGTAGAGTTTACGGGAAACGGGAGAACGTCCATGGAGCACATCGCGGCCCAGCGCGCAGCCGAGTCGCTGTTCGGAGCGCACGGCATCAACGCACAGTTCAAGCCACTTGATCTGCCGGACCGGCCCGCGACGATTCCCGACGCCTACGATATCCAGGAGAGATATGTAGCGATGCTCGGCGACAAGTTCGGCAACGCCGTGGGCTATAAGGTTGGACTGACGTCGGCGCCGATGCAGACGTTTTGCGGAATCGATCATCCGATCACCGGTGTGGTGCTCGCGCAGCGCATGTACAAATCCGGCGTGACGGTGCGACGTTCGGATTTCGGGCGACTGGGCCTGGAATTCGAAATCGCCGCCCGGATCAAATCAGACGTCCCCCTCACCGCCGTGCCATGGACCGCCGAACTGATCCAGCCACACATTGCTGGCGTTTGCGCCGCCATCGAACTCGTGGACGATCGAAGCGCCGACTATACCAACCTCGATGTTCTCTCCCTTATCGCCGACAATTCCTGGAACGGCGGGATCGTCCTGTCCGAATTTGCGACAAACTGGCCTGATCTAAAAGCTGTGCTCGGGCGCGCAACGAAAGATCAGGTTGCGATTGGCGAAGGCCACGGGCGCGACATCCTCGGCCACCCGTTTAATTCCGTCGGGTGGCTCGCCACACAGCTCGCCTCGCGTGGCGTCAGCCTGAAATCGGGTCAAGTTGTGATGACCGGGAGCGTGATGAAGACAATATTCCCGGTGGAGGACGCTACTTACCGGTTTGATCTTGAGGATATCGGGTCTGTCGAGGTGCGGGTCGCATAGCAAAGAAGCGGCTAGCCCCCGAGCACGAGAACGCCGCGCCGGGAGGGCGAGAGCACAGCGCGCGCGTTGCGAAACTAATTTGCGTGTCAGAAACTGTCACATTTGTCATTTGAAAACATTGGACCCTTTGGCTCTGCTTGGCGTCTTCTCGTTGCGGCGAAAATCGCCGCGGTAATTGAACTGAGGAGGAATTGGGATGAACAACAAGGTCCTTAATTGCCTCGTTGCGTGCGCCCTTGCCACAACGCTTGGTCTTGCCTCGCCGGCATTGGGCCGCGGTGGTGGCGGCGGCGGCGGTATGGGTGGAGGCGGCGGGCATGGCGGCGGAATGGGAGGTGGCATGGGGGGCGGAATGCACGGCGGTGGATTCAGCGGCGGCATGGGAGGTGGGATGCA
>JAICIT010000188.1 GCA_025960445.1 Bradyrhizobium sp.
ACCCGCGTGAAGATATGCGAGGGCATGTGCAGAGCATGCGGCGCATCCGGCGCGATCTTGGCGTACCGCCGCGCCGCCTCGATGCCTTTGTCCGCGATCGCCGGATAATCGTAGAGATGGATCAGGTAATGTGCCACGCCCGGATGCAGCGGCTGACGCAGGGCGATGGGTTCGAGAATCGCCGCGCCCTTGAGCTGGCTGGCATAGGTCTTGTCGGCCGCGGAAGCTGAGGTGTTGAGCGCGAGCGCATAGTGGATCTGTGCCTCGTCGTCATCGGGATAGCGTTGCGCGAGCGCTTCCATCTGCTTCGCATAGGCGACGATGCGGGTGCGATGATCCACCTTGTCGTAATCTTTATACATCAACGCCAGCGCGTCGACGTAGGCTTTCTCGCGCTCGGTCTTGAAGCCAATTGCTCTCGCCTTCTCGATCGCCGCTGCGCCCTCCGCAAGATTTTTCACCGGCGGCACGGTATGGGGATTCCACAACAGGCTAAGAGCGATGCCCCAATAGGCAATGCTGCAGGCGGGATCTGCCTTCAGCGTGCCCTCAAACATTTTCTGCGACGCGCGGTACCAGAACGAGTGCTGATACAGCATGCCGCGGTCGAATAGGTTTTGCGCTTCCCCATTGCACGACGTCTCGAAATGTACCTTGCCGAGCTTGTCGTCTTCAGATTGGGCACGGGCCGGAGAAGCCAATGATACGCTTATCAAAACTGTCGCCAGTCCAAGGGATGCTCTCACCATGATCCGCCTCCCGCTCGCATAATTGCGCTCGGGCAAGATTGGGCGGAGCTCCGAACCGGCCGCTATACGGTTTTCGCATCACTATGCAAATTTCGCCACGAAACCTGAAAAACCGTGTATCCTCACCGGGTGGCTGGTTCTCAAGGGTATGTCGGCATGTCGACACCCAAGCTGGAATCGAAAGCGAACATCGGCCTGGCGCCAGAAGCCTCGGCCCTTCCAGCAGACCTGACGCGGGCGCTCGACTGGCTTCGCAGTCACTTGGCGGAACCGGTCGAGCTTAGTGTCCTTGCCGCCGTCAGCGGCGTTCCTCCACGCACGCTGGAACGACATTTCAGGATGTTTCTCGGCACGACGCCGCTCGGGTGGACGCGCAGCATGCGCCTTGCCAGGGCGCGGCAGGCTCTGCTGCACGCCAGCCCCGAGGATACCGTCACCGAGGTCGCTTTGACGAACGGCTTTGGTCAGTTCGGCCGGTTCGCGGCCGAGTATCGGCGTGCGTTCGGCGAATTGCCGTCCAGGACAATGCGGCGGGGAAAAAATCCGGCGCTGGACGTTGGCGATCTCGACGAAGCGATGCGGCTGACGTTTGATGCGCTCCCCTTGGCATTTGCGGTGGCGCCAGAGCAATGTAACGCCGCCCTCGAAAAACTCGACGGCCCTCAGGAACTGGAGCCGAGCTACGGCTTGCCAAAGGCTGTGGCCGCTTGGTGTTGGGGACAGCGGGCCTCGCACCGGTTCAGTTCGACTCCCGATCGCGATCGCGCTTTATCGTTGCGACTGGCCGACGAGTCCTGCCGACTTGCACCGAACGATGCATTGGCGCTCACTTTGAGCAGCGGCGCGCTGGTGCTGGCGCGTCGTCTCGAGGAAGCCGATCGGCGTCTTGAGCGCGCGTTGGCGCTCGATCCTGGACTCGCCTATGCGTGGGTCCGCCGCGGCTGGATGTCGGCCTATTTGGGCGACAGCGAGACAGCCATTCGCGAGCTCTCCACTGCACTGCACCTCATGCCATTCGAGCCGCTGCGCCATCTCAGCTTCATCGGCATGGGATGCGCGCATTTTGCCGCTGGACGCTACGATCGCGCGATACGTTGGGTGGCTAGCGGTGTCGGGGCTTCTCCAGGATCTTTCTGGGCGCAACGCGTGGCCGTCGCTGCAGCGGCGATGACAGGCTCGCGCAGCGAAGCGCGGCGCATGGCTCGCCAACTCATGCGCAAGGATCCCGATCTTACCGCCGCGGAAGCGCGGCAAGCCTGGCCGTTCACTCCGATGTTCATGTCCCGCCTCGGCGACGGCCTGGAAATCGCAGGCATCCCTCGGAGCTGAACGGTTCTCCAGGAGATGTCACTCCGCGGGCTTCGCGCCCCCTATGAGCGTAGGGAAAAACCTCTGCGTAACTTCCGATTGTAGCGGGACCAACCCGGAAGAGACGCCCCGGATGTCGCTGCGCTCATCCCGGCTACACATTTCCGAGACCATCGCTCCGGTCGTGGCCGGGCTTGTCCCGGCCATCCACGTGTTCGACGAAGTCGGTTCTGGATGAGGCTGAGAAACTTTGCACTCGGATTTGAATGTCCTTATCACAGCGGACTGTCTATGCTGCGCTTATGTCGCGCCTCGTCTGTCTGGCAATTGCCATTGTCCTGTCGCTGCTGTCGGTCGCCGCGCCGGCTGCGCCCATTCATAAACGGCCAGCGCCGCACTGGCGTGGCTACGGTTTCCTGCCCGGCTACCAGCAGCCGCTGAGCAACAGCGTCCCGCTCTATGCGCAGAAAGCTGCGGCGCTGCGTATGGCGCGTCGCGACCGACGCCCCTGGTATATTGACCCCGTCCCTCGTTATTACGGGTATGATGGCAACTGGCACTATTTCGGCCGGCCCGGCTTTGACCGCGGCCGCTACAATGGCGGCAGCTTTGGTCCGTGCTGGACTCGCACGCCTATCGGCCCGATCTGGAATTGCGGCTGATCGGCACATCCTGAGCAAGTCAGTGGACCCGTAGCAGACATCCCGGCCTCCGAGAGCATGGCCGTGCGCTCGCTAAGCAACCTTCTTCTCGAGTTTTGCAAACACACTGAGCTTCAGCCAGCTACGCAGATCGCCGGCTAGCTTGCTGTCGCCCGTCAAAACAAGTCGCCCATTCTCCGCTGCGCGACTGATGGCCATATATCCGAGCCAGATCTCGGTCATGGTGCGCAGATCAGTCGATACGTAAAGATCGACGTCGAAGCCCGGATCAATCAGGCAAAGGTCCACTTCGTTGCCCGGTTCCACAATGAGCCAAAAGTTGCGCTCCGAAGGCGGCCTGTCGTTGAAGATGAACTGAACGGTGTTGCGGCCAGGCGGCATTGGATTTGCATTTATGTTTCGCCTGATGTCCCACATCAGCAGATTAGCGTCGAGATTCTGTAACGTCGCTTCAGTCGTAACCCATCGATGTCCCCAGACTCCGATGGCCTCGATAACGGGACGCAGCTCGTTTCCCGCTTCAGTGAGACGATATTCAAGTGCCCCCGGCTCACGCTCAGCGGCGACGTGCATGACGATCCCGGCAGCTTCGAGATCCTTCAACCGCTTCGAGAGCAGGGCGGGCGACATGCTTGGCAGCCCGCGCCGCAGTTCATTGAAACGCCTCGAACCCAGTACGAGTTCGCGCAGAACGAGGAGAGTCCACCGGGAGCAGATGACCTCCGCTGCCATCGATACGGGACAGAACTGATTGTAGCTGGTATCCGACATTTGAAGCGTTCCTCGGGCCAGATCCTGCCCCACAAGGATGCTACCGCTTTTCTAAGCGCGCCAGTTCAAAATCTGTACCGGTTGGATTCAGATCCAGAACTAGCCCGCTTCAGGCTTGCATTAAATGCTCCTGCCGATCCCGCAAGTCGCGGGGCCGCCTTCGGGCGGAGGTTCTCGGCAAAGGAGATGAACTATGTCGGTTTCGACGCTAGCCCCTGATTACACTGCAATCAAGCAACGCCAGCAGGCCGTCTGGTCGTCTGGCGACTATGCATTGATCGGATCGACTCTTCAGATCGTGGGTGAGCGACTGTGCGAGGCGGTGGATATGCGTGCCGGCAGCAGCGTGCTTGATGTCGCAGCCGGCAACGGGAATGCGACACTGGCCGCAGCGCGCCGCTTTGCTCGCGTCACGTCAACCGACTATGTCGGCGCACTTCTTGAGCGAGGCAAGGAGCGTGCCTCCGCCGAGCGCTTTTCCATCGATTTTCAGCAGGCGGACGCCGAAGCACTTCCATTTGCTGATGGCAGCTTCGACGTGGCGCTGTCCACCTTCGGCGTCATGTTCACTCCGAACCAGGAGAAGGCAGCCGCCGAACTTGTTCGCGTCCTGCGCAGAGGCGGGAAGATCGGGCTGGCGAACTGGACGCCGGACGGGTTTATCGGCCAGCTTCTGAAAATGGTCGGAAAGTACGCACCACCCCCGCCCGGCATCAAACCACCTACTCTCTGGGGAACCGCGGCGCGCCTTCAAGAGCTGTTCCCAGGACATGAAATCCACAGCTCCGTGCAGACGTTCATGTTCAGGTACAACTCTCCGGAGCATTGGCTGGACGTTTTTCGCCGTTACTATGGTCCCACGAACCGGGCGTTCGCTGCGCTTGATGCGCAGAAGGTGGCTGCACTGGAAGCCGACATTCTCGATCTACTTGAAGAGTCGAACTGGGCCGGCAGTAGTAGCCTTGTTGTTCCCGGCGACTATCTTGAAGTTGTGATTACGAGATCTTGAGTGGCCCGGCAGCACCGAAGAAGAAACTGAAGCCCTTCGTGACCACAGCGGACATTGGTGGCCAGCGCTATCTCTCGAAGACCAAGTTGCCAGCATCCATGCCGGTGACGCGCCACCCAGCCGCGCGATAGAACCGTTCGGCCCGCGTCGCTGGCCAGGTTGTCAGCGACATGCGCGTGCAGCCAGCGTCAGCAAGGACTTTGCACGCGCGTTCGAATAGAGCTTTACCTATGCCGCGCCTCTTGTAACGTTCCTCAACAAACAACGCGAAAATGTTGCCGTTGCGAGGGTCGCTGGCTGAAAATCCGACGATGCTCCCATCTTCTTCCCAAAGAAAAATCCCCGGATTATCAACAAACCAACAAACATCCTCCATCGTCACGCGCGATGGATCACGCAGTCTGTTTTCGCGGACTCCAGCGCGGATCTCCATGATGCGCGGGACATCGTCCCTGGTTGCGTTGCGGATCAAGACCGTCGCTCCCCGAGCCAGTTTCGGACTTCTTGGATCTGCTATCATAGCAATTCTGGCGGCGCGGTCGTGGGTGGGCCACATTGATCGCAATTCGCAAAACTCCACGAACGGCCGGCCCGGTCAGCTTGCTTTGACGCGCATCGTGTAGAGCCCGATCGCCGCGAGCGAGGCCGCCGTCAGCACGATGCCGAGCGCGAACATCGCCTGGTGCGATATCGTCACCGTCAACCAGACCCCGATCGCCGCCGTCATCATTTGCCAGAAGCCGAGCAGCGCGGAGGCTGCCCCCGCCCTTTCACCGAACGGGGACAGGGCTTGCGCGGTGCCGAGCGGATTGACGACGCCCATGCCGAGCAGGAATACCGATATTGCCGCGAGGAACGGCAGGAAGCTGGGGGCGGTGGTCGATACCAGCAGGATGGCGACGCCGCCACAAGCCGCAGCCGCAAGCCCGCCTCTGATTGAACGGTCGAGACCGAATTTTGGCGCCAGCCGCGTCGCAAGCATGCCGGCGGCGAACACGATCATCACGGTGCCGGCGAAGAACAGCCCAAGCTGAATTGGGGTGAAGCCCATCGCCTCGATCAGGACGCTTGGCGCAGCCGAAAAAACCGAGAACAGCCCGCCCATGATGAGGCTGACGGTGGCGGCCGGAACAAGGAAGCGGCGATCGGTCGACAATCCCAGATACGCTCTGATGATAGCCCCCGGTTCAAGCGGAGTCCGCGTGGAACGGTGGGTCTCACCGAGAACCGCGCCATAAGCAAGTGCGCCAAGCGCTGCGAACAGTCCGACAAGCGCGAATTCCGATCGCCAGCCGAACATGTGGTCGAGCGCCCCGCCGAGCAGCGGAGAAAAGCCGGGCGCGGCCGCCATCGCAATCATGATCAACGCCATCGCACGTGCAAGTGCTGCACC
>JAICIT010000189.1 GCA_025960445.1 Bradyrhizobium sp.
GCCATCGGCGAGCCGGTCTCGTCCTGCAGGAATGGCATCGCGACGTAGTAGGTGAGATCAGCCATGTTCTCATCTCCATTTAGTCAGGCAGCGTCGTCCCCGCCGGCTTGCAATCCGCTGCCTGCATTTCCTGCAATTCCGCCTCGAGATATTCATTGGCCATGATCAGCGCCTTGATCGTGCTCCGCAGATTTCCGTTGCACATCGCGATCGCCTGGTCGCAGGCCTGCTCGTAAGGATCGTACTGAGAAAATGAAGCAGCTTCGGACATGATGAGCCTTCCATGAGGTGGGAGACCGAAATCATGTTCCTCTTTTGTTCTCATCGAGTCAAGAGCGAAATAGCCATGCCAGACGCCTGAAAAATTCTGTCGTCGAAGTCGGCGTCTGCGTCCGGGACCGGTCACAAGCCCTAGGCGATGATATCGGGGGTGATCTGGTCTTCGATGAAGGCGATGCGGTCGCGAAGCTGCAGTTTGCGTTTCTTCAATCGTTGCAGCCGCAGCAGATCCGGAGCGGGAGATTGATGCAAAGCATCGATCGCCGCATCGAGATCGCGGTGCTCCTGTTGCAGCCTTGCGAGCTCGGTTTCGAGTTCGCGCTGGTCTTCCTCGGTCATGATCTACGTTAGCCGAAAAGCGCGACCCGAAAAGGTTCCGGAGAGGCTTAAATTTTCTTTAGCCTACACCAAGCCGCCGACGGTTCCATGCTCGCAGTTCGCTACATTTGATATCAAATATGATGACGCGCCTTGCGATATCCATCGACAGATTCGCAACGTGGTGTACACTTGATTGTCCGGATCGAATCTGAGGTCTGTTTCAACCGAGGAGGCTTGGTATGGCAATTGAGGCGCATCTCGTTGAACTGGAACGCAAACACAAAGTTCTTGAAAACGAATTGCATGAAGCTCTCGTCCACCTCTCAACAGATGATCTGCAGATTGTTGAATTGAAGCGCCGAAAATTGATGGTCAAGGACGCAATCGAGCGGTTAAGGCATACCGCCGCCGAAACGATGCACTAGATATTCCTTAGACGGTCCTCGCTGGGTAGCCGGGATGAACGAAACCACGCTCATCCCACGGCTCTGTTTCATGTTTCCGCTAATTCATTAACGTGGTCGGCGATCGCGAGGGATGATGTCAGTCCGGGCGATTCGATGCCGAACAGGTTGATCAGTCCGTTGACGCCATGATCCCGCGGTCCCTGGATAAGGAAGTCCTGCGCGGCCACCGCCGGCGGGACGATCTTGGGACGAATCCCTGAATAGCTTGGCATCAACGCGCCATCCGGCAGCGTCGGCCAATAGCGGCGAATCGCGGGATAAAACCGGTCCGCACGCGCCGGATCGACGGTGTAGTCGATATTCTCCACCCACTCGACGTCCGGTCCGAACCGAGCCTGTCCCGCCATATCGAGCGTAAGGTGGACGCCGAGCCCGCCCGGTTCGGGCACCGGGTAAATCAGATGCGAAAATGGCGCTCGCGCGCTGCAGCTGAAATAGTTGCCCTTCGCAAAATATGCCGGCGGTATCAACTCGATCGGCATGCCGTCGATGCGGCGCGCGATGGCTGGCGCATCAAGTCCCGCGGCGTTGACGAGCAGCCGGCATTGAAGCGAGATCGGCACTTCGCCGCCGGCGTCAATTTCGATGCCCTCGTCTGCCGCGCTGGCGTGCAACAGCGGCGTGTGAAAAGCACATGCCGCGCCCGCAGCTTCGGCATCACCGCGCAACGCCAGCATGTAGGCGTGACTATCGATGATGCCGGTGGAAGGCGAAAGCAGCGCCGCATCGCAATTCAACGCGGGCTCCAGCGCGCGAGCCGCGGCACCGGAGAGTGTCTGGAGATCGCAAACGCCATTGGCCTCGGCGTGCGCCCTGATCGAACTCAGCTTCTCGGTTTCTGTTGCCGTCGTCGCCACGATCAGCTTGCCGCAATTCCGGTGCGGAATCCCATGATCCCGGCAGTAATGATAGAGCGCCTGTTTGCCGGCGACGCACATGCGCGCCATCAGGCTACCTGCGGGATAATAAATGCCGGCGTGGATGACCTCGCTGTTGCGCGATGAGGTTACCGTGCCGATCGCTTCGGCCGCCTCCAGGATGATCACCTCGCGGCCGGCCCGTGCCAGCCGCCGGGCGATCGCAAGACCTATTACGCCGGCTCCGATGACGACGCACTCAACCTTATCCATTCGCCTTCAGATCCGGGATTGATGGGCCGCTCTGCCCATGGACGTGTTCAAATCGGCGCTCGTTCACGTCAATCGCGGGAAATCTGCCCCAAGAGCGTTGAGTAAGGCTTACCCAAAGCGAAACCGATTAGCCAAGCATTAATCATGTCCGGGCAATTGCCGTAATTCGCGCCACATTACCTCATTGGAAGGGTACGTGTTTACCCGATCCAAACCGGGAAAGTCAGACACTCCAGCCCGAAATGCGCGGGTGATTGATGGCTGACAAGAATTGGGAGGCGGACGGCAAGAATCTGATTCCTCCGCAGGCCGTCGTATGCCTGCATGCCACGCTTGCGTGCCTGCTCGCCACTTTTGCGATGCTGCAATCGGCGCTCGCGCTGCCGGAGAAATTTTCGCCGACCAGCTACGTAGGCTCTGCCGATCCCAACACCGTCTGGGAATTGCTGATCGGCGGCATGGTTCTCTGCTCCTTTCTGGTGGCGGTCGCGCTTGGGATCCATTCGTCACTTCGCAAGGTCAAGCGCGCGCAGGTGCGCCGAAATGCCTTCATCAGTTCGGCCTTGAACAACCTCAGCCAGGGCGTCGTGATGAGCGATTCGCAGCAGAGAATCGTGTTCTGCAACGATCGCTATCTCGAGATCTATGGTTTGTCGCGCTCCGATATCTTCCGGCACATGAGCGGCCGGGAACTGCTGGAGTTGCGGCGTAATCGCGGCCTCATCGATGTCACCGCCGAGGAGTATTTCAAGCACGCCAGCTCTCCGGAAGGCGTGATCAACGAATTGCCTGACGGGCGGTTCATCCTGGTGAAATTCTTCGCATTGCCGAACGGCGGGGCAGTCGCAACTCATGAGGACTGCACCGAGCAGCGCACGCTCTCAAGGCAGTTGGCGTCGACCAAGCAGTTCCTCGAATCGATGCTCGACAATGTGCCGGTATGCGTGGCCGCCAAGAGCATCGAGAGCGGACGATATATTTTTGCCAATCGTGCATTCGAGCGCTTCTCACGGTTTTCCCGCGACCACATCGTCGGCAAGCGCGCCGATGAAATCTTCCGTCCCGAGACGACCGCAAGCGTGGAAGCCGCGGACCGCGACGCCTTGAACTCGGCTACCGGAGAAGCCCGCACTGAATTCGTGGTGGAGCGCGGCTCGGAACGGCGCGTTCTGGCCAGTACGCGCGTGGTCGCGCGAAACGAAAAAGGCCAGCCGGAATTTCTGATTGCGCTGTTCGATGATGTCACCGACCGCCGATCGCTTTCCAAGGAGCTGGAGAACACCAAGAAGTTTCTCGAGCTGGTCGTCGACAACATTCCGGTCTCGCTGATTGTGGAGCGCGTCAGCGATGGCAGATACCTGCTCGCCAATCGCAGTGCCGAAACTATCCTGAACCGGCGGCGCGAGGACGCGACCGGGCTGAGGGCGACCGACATCTTCAATCCGAGAGAAGCCAAGCTGATCACCGCGCGCGATGAGGCCGCGATCAAGAAGCGCGGGCTGCTCGTCGAAGAACATCCGATCAGCACCAAGGATGGGCTGCGGCTGTTCCTGACCCGTCGCATGACCGTGCTCGATGAGGCCGGTGAGCCGCAATACCTGATCAAGACGCACGAGGATGTTACCGATCGCCGCCAGACCGAATCCCGAATGGCCCACATGGCCTACCATGATGGCCTGACCGATTTGCCGAATCGCGCTGCATTTCTGCAGGCGTTGGCGCAAATGATCGAAGCCTGCGAGGGCACCGATGAGGAGTTCGCGGTGCTGTCCCTCGATCTCGACGGCCTGAAGGAAGTCAACGATGTGTTCGGCCATGCAATCGGCGACAAGCTTCTGATCGAAGTGGCGCGCCGAATCCAGGCCTCCGCGCGCGGCGGCGTCGTGGCGCGACTCTCGGGCGACGAGTTCGGGTTGATCATCGATGGCAAGCAGCCTGTCGCGGGCATGCTGCTGGCGGAGAAACTTGCGGAAACGCTGGCGACCGAATTCCTGATCGACGGCAAAACGGTTCGAACCGGCGTCACCACCGGCATCTCGGTATTCCCCCACAATGGCGCCGACGCCGCTTCGCTCCTCGCCAATGCCGGCGCGGCTTTGTTCCGAGCCAAGGCGAAATCGCGTGGCTCGATCAGTATCTATGAGCCCGAGATGGACCAGCAGATTCGCGATCGCCGCGTCCTGCACCAGGATCTCTCGCTCGCGATCAAGAACGGTGAGCTGTCGCTGCACTATCAGCCGCAGGCGACCTCGGGCGATGCTGTCGCTGGCGGCGAAGTTATCGGATTTGAAGCTTTGGCGCGGTGGCTGCATCCGGTGCGCGGCTTTGTGCCGCCGAGTGATTTCATCCCGCTCGCCGAAGAAAGTGGCCTGATTGTTGCCATGGGCGAATGGATCCTGCGTGAAGCCTGCCGCGAGGCTGCCTCGTGGTCGAAGCCACTGCAGGTGGCCGTCAATCTGTCGCCGGCGCAATTCATGCACGGCGATGTCGTCAATGTCGTGCACTCGATCCTGCTGGAAACCGGCCTTGCGCCGGGCCGGCTCGAGCTTGAAATCACCGAAGGCGTGCTGATCGAGGATTTCGATCGCGGTCTGGCGTTGCTGCGCCGACTGAAGGCGCTCGGCGTCCGCATATCCATGGATGACTTCGGCAGCGGCTATTCCTCGCTGAGCTACCTGCAGGCATTCCCGTTCGACAAGATCAAGATCGATCGCGCGTTTGTCATTAATCTTGGCCGCAACCCGCAATCGGCGGCGATCATCCGGGCCGTGATCAGCCTCGGCCACGGCCTCGAGATGTCGATTGTGGCTGAGGGCGTGGAAACCGAGGAACAACTCGGGTTCCTGGCCGATCAGGGTTGCGACGCGGTGCAAGGCTATTTCATAGGCAGGCCTCTGCCGATTGCACAATACGCTGCAATGGTCGGCCGCACTGTT
Source organism: Bradyrhizobium sp. (assembly GCA_025960445.1). Taxonomy (GTDB): domain Bacteria; phylum Pseudomonadota; class Alphaproteobacteria; order Rhizobiales; family Xanthobacteraceae; genus Bradyrhizobium. The sequence continues at coordinate 5,134 of JAICIT010000189.1, forward strand.
GCCGGCACCATGGAGCCTGCGCGCAAGACCGGCTAGAGACGGTAGCGCATGGCGGACTACGATCTCGCGATTATTGGCGGTGGCTTGAACGGCGTTTGCATTGCGCGCGACGCCGCCGGTCGCGGGCTGCGAGTGATCCTGCTGGAGCAGGGCGACCTGGGTTCCGCGGCGTCTTCGGCCTCTCCACGATTGATTCACGGCGACCTGGCGCTCCTCGAACAACGCGCGTTGCTGCGCGTGCGCGCCGCGCTGGCCGAGCGCGACACATTGCTGCGGATCGCGCCGCATCTGGTGCGCCCGATGCGCTTCGCGATTCCCGCGCATTCCGACGAGCGGCCGCTGTGGCTGTTGCGCGCGGGCCTTTGGCTCTACGACCGGTTCTCCTCGCGCGGCGGTCTTCCGCCTTCGACGACGGTGGACATCACGCATCATCCGATCGGAAATGCCTTGAAGCGCCCCTTCGGGACGGCTTTCGAATATTCTGATTGCGTAGCCGACGATACCCGGCTGGTGATCGCCAACGCTCTCGATGCCGCCGAGCGCGGCGCCACGATTCGTACCGGCGCGCGCTGCGTTCGTGCCGAGCAATTGGACGTGTGGCGGCTGGTGGTGATCGATCGCGGCCAGCGCAAGCTCATCACTGCGCGGGCGCTCGCCAACGCCACCGGCGCATGGACTGCCTCTGTCGCCGAAACCGTTCTGCGCGTGCCGGCGCCACGGCTCGCCGCACC
>JAICIT010000190.1 GCA_025960445.1 Bradyrhizobium sp.
CAGCAGATGGTGAAGCAATGCGGCGAGGCCGGCCGTTACGTCCACTGGGGCGCGACGACCCAGGATATCATGGACACTGCTCTCGTTCTGCAGATGCGTGCGGGCCTCACGATTATCGAGCAGGACATCTCAACGGTGCGCGGCATTCTCGCCGATCTGTCCAGGCGCTATCGCGATACGCCGATGGCGGGCCGCACGCATCTGCAGCAGGCGCTGCCGGTGACGTTCGGCTACAAGACCGCGATCTGGCTGGCAATGTTCGACCGCCATGCCGAGCGCCTTCAGCAGTTGAAGCCGCGTGTTCTGGTTGGCGAGTTCGCCGGCGCTGCCGGTACGCTTGCCTCGCTCGGAGATAAAGGGTTCGAGGTGCAGAAGGCACTCTGCGAGGAACTCGGTCTCGGCGTTCCCGTCTCCACCTGGCACGTCGCGCGCGATGGCCTCGCCGAAGTGGTGAACTTCCTGGCGCTTCTGACCGGCTCGCTTGGAAAGATAGCGCTCGACATCATGATCATGGCCTCTACGGAATTCGCCGAAGTTTATGAGCCGTTCGTAAAGGGGCGCGGCGCGTCCTCCACCATGCCGCAAAAACGCAATCCGATCTCCGCCGAACTGATGTTGGCGGCCTCGAAGGCCGTCCGTCAGCACGCCGGCCTGATGCTCGATGCAAGTGTGCAGGATTTCGAGCGTGCGACGGGACCATGGCACGCCGAATGGATGGCCATCCCGGAGAGCTTTGTGCTCACCGCCGGCGCGCTTCATCAGGCGAAATTCGCGCTGCAGGGTTTGATCGTGGATGAGAGACAGATGGCGAAAAATCTCGGCATCAGCCGCGGCCTGATTGTCGCTGAGGCAGTGATGATGGGACTCGCGCTTGAAATCGGCCGGCAGCAGGCACATGACGTCGTTTACGACGCGTGCCGGCTCGCCAATGAAAAGAACATGACACTGGCCGATGCGCTTTCGGCGGATCGGGAGGTTTCGGCGCGCATTGATCGCGCTACCATCGAGCGGCTGACATCGCCAAACAACTATCTCGGCCTCGCGCCTGAAATGGTGGATCGCGTGCTGGCAGCGTCACCTCGTTGAGATTTCGGCAAGTTCGCCTATATCTGCCCCGAACATTAGACCTGAGGAACCCATGACCGTCCACGAGCGCAATCTTTCGGCGTCAATCGACCCGGTTAAACTCGACCGCCTTGCTGAAGTCGCAATCCGCGTCGGACTTAATCTGCAGCCGGGACAGGACCTGTTGCTGACCGCGCCCGCGGCGGCGCTGTCGCTGGTGCGTCGAATTGCGGAACATGCGTATCGAGCTGGTGCAGGCCTGGTGACACCGATTCTGTCGGATGAGGCTGTCACGCTGTCGCGTTACAAGTTTGGCCGCGATCACAGCTTCGATCGCGCCGCCGGTTGGCTCTACGAGGGGATGTCGAAGGCGTTCGCCGCCAACACTGCCAGGCTCGCCGTCGTCGGCGATAATCCAATGCTGCTGTCTGCCGAAGATCCCGCCAAGGTCGCGCGCGCCAGCAAGGCCAATTCGATCGCCTATCAGCCGGCACTGGAAAAGATTGTCAATTTCGAGACCAACTGGAACATCATCGCCTATCCAAGCGCGTCCTGGGCCAAGCAGGTTTTCCCGGCAGATGAAGAGCATGTTGCGGTCGCAAAGCTAGCGGACGCGATCTTTGCCGCTTCGCGCGTCGATCGTGATGGCGCGGTCGCGGCATGGCAGAAGCACAACGCGATGCTGCGCAGCCGGACGGAATGGCTGAACGGGCAGCGCTTCAGCGCCCTGCATTATTCCGGACCGCGCACCGACCTGACGATCGGCCTTGCGGACGGGCATGAATGGGAGGGCGGCGCCTCGGAGGCCAAGAACGGGATCATCTGCAACGCCAACATTCCGACCGAAGAGGTCTTCACCACGCCGCATGCGCGACGCGTCAGCGGCCACGTGATCAGTTCCAAGCCGCTGTCGTACCAGGGCTCGCTGATCGACGAAATCGCGGTGCGGTTCGAGGAAGGACGGATCGTCGAGGCCAAGGCCGCGCGCGGCGAGGAAGTGCTCAGAAAGGTGCTCGATACCGACGGGGGCGCGCGGCGGCTGGGCGAGGTCGCGCTGGTGCCGCATTCTTCCCCGATCTCGAAAAGCGGACTTCTGTTCTTCAACACATTGTTCGACGAGAACGCCGCCTGCCACATTGCGCTCGGCCAATGCTACTCGAAGTGCTTCGTGAACGGCGGCAAGCTGACCGCCGAGCAGATCGCTGCCCAGGGCGGCAACAAGAGCCTGATTCACATCGACTGGATGATCGGTTCGGATCAGACCGATATCGATGGCGTCCATGCCGATGGGCGGCGGGTGCCGGTCTTCAGGAAGGGCGAATGGGCGTGAAGTAGGGGGCGAAATCCGCTAGCTGCCTTGCGCGAACTGCCGATAATTTTGCCAACACGCGTAGATGAAGCCGAGCGCGGTCGCGGTCCATGCCGCAAGCGCCACCCAAATCATGCCCTGCGAGATCAGTTTGAGAGGAGGAAACTCGGCAGCGAGCGACAGTCGCAGGGTCGCCACCGCATACATGCCAAGTGGGAACACCAGGCTCCAAAGCATCGGCGTGTAGCTCAGCGGCACGCGTCGGATGCCGTGTTTCCAAATTCCAAGCATCAGCAGCAAAGGTATCCACCACGTCGCCCATGCCCACATGACGAGAGTGACGCCATCGATCAGTGGCCGCATCGATTGCAGAAAGGATACGCCACTGTCGGCAAGGATGAGCATGGAGCCCGCGTTGGTCGTGATCGCGGCGGCTCCCATGACGACCCACAAAACCGGGCTGATGTCGTCAGGATCGATGTCGGAGAAGAAGATACGATGGGCAAAGAGAGTGATGAAGATGCCATACAGTGCGAGCCCCATGCCCCAAAGCATATGGGCAAGCACGAAAACGGCGGGCCGGAGAGCGCCCGTTTCTGGCGCGATGATGACGCCGAGAATGGCAAGGGATTGGGTGCCGACGATAGCGTTGAGCCAACCACCATGCACGATGTTCGCGCCGCCCGCACTGTTGAGAAAGATAAGCACCGCGAAGCTGAAATAGACAAGGACGAACCAGAGTGCGAGCGCGAACAGCCACATCGCCACCGCGGCGGTTGCGAAGCCGCGCAAATGGAGCGCTACTCCGAAAACGCCGGTGCCCGCGACAACGGTGAAGAACGAAAATACCAGCCGGGGATCACTGAGGTCCCTCCACACGGCTCGCGAGAACAGCGCAAGGCGCAACAGCGTAAAAAGGATGAGGCAGGGATATGCGAAGAGAATGACCGCGAACAGCAAGTCAGCCCAAGCGCGGTAACCTTCAAGGAAGAAGGCGTTGGAGATAATGCCGGTCGCCATTACCAGTGCGAACGCGCCGGGATGGAGTTCCGCCACCTGGCTATTCGTCCACCCAGCCGCTCGATGCACCGTTAAGGACGCTGCGCGCTTTCCAGAAACTTCCATCTTCAACAACGACGTTTGCGCAAGGCCAATGGTGCACCTGATGAAATATACCCGCTCGAATTATAAACCCGGTCCCGCCCGCGAACAGAACCGTCGGCGGTGAGAATCTGGACACCAATCACGTGAGCGCCTTGAGAATCTTGCCAACCTGAACTGTCTCATTATATCACCTGTCTTCCCCTACGACCTGCACGAGACCGACAATGCCCACGGAAACTGTTGCCGAACACAAACCTTTTCAGGCCGAGGTTGCCGAACTTTTGCACCTGATGGTGCATTCGGTCTATTCGGAAACCGAAATCTTTCTCCGCGAATTGATTTCAAATGCCTCCGACGCCCTGGACAAGCTGCGCTACGAGGCGATCGCCGCGCCCGATCTGACCGCCGACGGCGAGCCGCCCAGGATCCGCATCGTTCCGGACAAGAAAGCCGGGACGCTCGCGGTGATCGACAACGGCATCGGCATGGATCGCCAGGAGTTGATCGACAATCTCGGTACAATTGCGCGGTCCGGCACCAAATCGTTTCTCTCACGTCTGACCGAAGCCAAGGACGGCGCCGGCTTGATCGGACAATTCGGCGTCGGCTTTTACGCGGCCTTCATGGTCGCCGATCGCATTTCCGTCACAAGCCGCCGAGCCGGCGCCGCCGAGGTTTGGACATGGTCGTCTTCGGGCGGCAATGGGTTCGATATCGCTCCGGCCAGTGACGAGGATGCCCGACGCGTCACGCGCGGCACCGAAATCGTTCTGCATCTGAAGCCGGACGCGACAAAATATCTGGAGGCTTATGAGATCGAGCGGATTGTCGGCGCCTATTCCGATAACATCCAGTTTCCGATCGAGCTCAAGCCGGAAGAGGGAGAGCCGCGGCAGATCAATTCGGCCAGCGCATTGTGGCAGCGGTCGAAATCGGAGCTGAAGCCGGAAGACTACACGCAGGCGTACCGGTCGATCGCTGGCGCCTTCGATGATCCGGCGATGACGCTGCATTACCGCGCGGAAGGTCGGCAGTCCTATGCGGTTCTGTTGTTTGCGCCGTCCACCAAACCGTTCGACTTGTTCGAGCCAATGCGCAAGGGCCGCGTCAAGCTTTACGTGCGCCGCGTTTTCATCGCCGACGACGCCGATTTGTTGCCGGCTTATCTCCGTTTCATTGCCGGCGTGATCGACAGCGAGGACCTCCCGCTCAATCTTTCCCGGGAGATGCTGCAGAACAATCCGCAGCTTGCTCAAATTCGCAAGGCGGTCACCGGCCGCGTGATCAGCGAACTGGAAAATCTGAGCGAGAAGGAGCCGGAAAACTTCGCCAAAATATGGGATGCGTTCGGAGCGGTGATCAAGGAAGGCATCTGGGAAGATTTCGAGCGTCGGGAGAAACTGCTGACGCTATCGCGCTTCACCACCACTTCCGGCGAGAAGCGTTCGCTGAAGCAGTACGTCGAAAGCCTGAAGCCGAACCAGACCGAAATTTACTACCTGGTTGGCGATAGCGTGGAACGTTTGAAGTCAAATCCGAAGCTGGAATCGGCAACCGCGCGCGGCATCGAAGTGCTGCTGCTGACCGATCCGGTCGACGCCTTCTGGACCTCGGCGCCGCTCGACTTCGGCGGCAAGCCGCTGAAGTCGCTGAGCCAGGGCGATGTCGATTTCGGATTGATCCCAATGCTGGATGACAATGCCCCCAAGCAAAGCTCAGGCGCGGACGAGGCTGCGACCATCGCGGTGATCAAGGATGCGCTTGGAGAGAAAGTATCTGACGTCCGCGCATCGCAGCGACTCACCACCAGCGCCTCGTGCCTGGTGGCGGGAGGCGCCGGTCGCGACCGCCAGCTAGAGCGATTGCTGGCCCAGCAAAATCGAGGCGCCGCGACGAAACCGATCCTCGAAATCAACTTGCGCCATCCGCTGGTCGCGGCGATTACCCAGCAGAAGCATGTAGCGCGGGATCTCTCATTGCTGCTGCTGGAGCAGGCGCAGATTCTTGACGGAGAGCTGCCGGAGGATCCGGCAGCGTTTGCCAATCGGCTCAACGGGCTGGTACTGCGCGGAGTGTCCGGGCAACCCGGTTAGAATGCGGCGAGGACGCTGCTCATATTTCGCTCATGCCCTGCGGGTCAGCCGAGCTCGAGCCGATAAACCCGCGCCGCCGTTCCGGAAAACAGCGCGGTCCTCTCGGCTTCGCTGTACTGCGCGGCTATTCGCTTAAAGGCGTTGAAGATCACTTGATAACTGCATTGGCCTTTGTCTGGAGGGAAATTGCTCTCGAACATGCAGCGGTCGGGACCGAAGGCCTCAATGCAGGTTTCGATATAGGGCCGCCATGCCGC
>JAICIT010000191.1 GCA_025960445.1 Bradyrhizobium sp.
CGTGCTTTCATCTCAGAATCCGGCTTCGATATGCTGGCCGGCCTTTGCGAGTTTTACGTGATCGTCCATTCCTCGGCGCTGGCGCCGGCGAGCGCCCGGACCCGCGCGTCGTCGGCGGCGAGCTCCTTGGCTGTTCCGGAATAGACGACGATACCGTCATCGAGAACATAAGCATCGTCGGCGATTTCCAGGCTCATTCGCGCATTCTGCTCCACCAGCAGAACCGAAATGCCCTCGGCCTTCATCTGCTGAACGATGCGAAACACTTCGCGCACGATCAGCGGCGCCAATCCTTGGGAGGGTTCATCGAGAATCAATAGCCTCGGATTGAGCAGCAGCGCGCGCCCGATCGAGAGCATCTCCTGTTCGCCGCCGGAGAGTTGCCGGCCCCGGTTGAACTTGCGCTCTTCGAGGCGCGGGAACAGCTTGTAGATCCGGTCGACCGTCCAGGGCCCGCTACGCTCAAGTGGAACTTTCAGGTTCTCGTCGACGCTCAGATTGGCAAAGATGCGCCGGCCCTCCGGAACGTAACCGACACCCCGAGCGGCGACGCGAAAGGTGGACCAGCGCGTGGTGTCCTCGCCGAAGATCGTGATGGCCCCTTCACGTGCGGGCGTCAGACCCATCAGGCTTCGCAGGGTGGTGGTCTTGCCCGCGCCGTTGCGTCCAAGCAGCGCGGTGATCTTGCCTTCGGCCACGCTGAGGCTGACGCCATGCAGGATGTGGCTCTTGCCGTAGTAGGTGTGGAGATTTTGGGCTGTGAGCGCTGCGGTCATGCGGCATTGCCCAGATAGGCGGCTTGAACGATCTCGTTTGCGGCGATCTCCTGCGGAGTGCCTTGCGCCAGCATTTGTCCCCGATCAAGTACGCAGATTCGATCCGCAAGATGAAATACGACGCGCATGTCGTGTTCGATCAGCACGATCGTGTAGTTGCTGTCACGGTGCAGACGGCGGATCAGCTGGGTGATCTGGTAGGTTTCCTGATCGCCCATTCCAGCGGTCGGCTCATCGAGCAGCAGCAGATGCGGCTTCAGCGCCAGCGCCATCGCGATCTCCGCAGCGCGCTGATCACCATGCGAGAGTTCGCCAACCAACCTGTCCGCTTTGGCTGCCAGCGAAACCAGTTGAAGTGTGTCCTCGACCTGAGAATGGATTTGGGCCGCTTCCGAACGGTTGATCCAGGGCCGCAGGCGGTAGCCTCCCGCGACTTCCGCGGCGATGCGGACGTTTTGAAAGACGGTGAGCTCGGGAAAGATTTCGGTGATCTGAAACGTGCGCGCCATGCCGAGCGTGACGCGCTCATGTGTGGCAAGCCGGGTAATGTCGCGGCCATCGAAAGCAATGGACCCCGCGGTCGGCGGGAAAAATCCGCTTATCAGGTTGAAGAAGGTGGTCTTGCCGGCGCCGTTCGGCCCGATGATCGCGCACAATTCTCCTTTGCCCACCTCAAGGGACACGTCGCGCACCGCGACCAGATTGCCGAATCTCTTGGTCACGTTTTTGATTTCGAGAACGTTCATGCCTTGCTCCGTTGGATGAAGCCAAGCAGTCCGCGCGGGAAGAACAGGACCACCAGCACAAAGAGCAGGCCGACGAATGACATCCAGTTCACCGTGACACTGGACAGGTAATCCTGCAGCACCACGAACACGGCAGCGCCGAGCAGCGGGCCCCAAAAGCTGCGCATTCCACCCATCACGGCCATCATGACGAAATCGCCGGATTGGCTGTAATGCAGTCCTCTCGGGTCGGCGAAATTGTTGACCAGCGCGTAAAGTGCGCCGGCAAATCCCATAAAGAAACAGGACAGCGTGAACGCGATCCAGATGTGACGCTCCACCGGGATGCCGAGAAAACGGGAGCGACGCTCGTTCTCTCGAATCGCGATCATGGTGCGGCCGAACGGAGAGCGCAGGATGTATCCCATCACGCCAACCATCAGGGCGAAGCAAAACAGCACGAAATAATAGAAGTTGTTGGCATTGGAGAGAATGTCGATCTGGAACAAGCCGAAGTCGATCGGCTGGCGCGAGAAACCGCGCAGGCCGTCGTCGCCGCCGGTTAGCGAACTCCACTGAAAGGCGATGTAATAGAACACCTGGCCGAACGCGATCGTCACCATGGCAAAATAGACCCCGCGCCGCCGCACAATCAGCGCCCCGAGCAGCGCGCCGCAGACACCGCCGAGCAGCATTCCTAAAACCAGCGCCAGTGGGGTGCTCGGCGCCAGGAACTTCAGGGTCAGGCCCGCGCCGTAAGCACCCAGACCAAAATAGGCCGCGTGCCCGAATGACAGCACGCCGGTAAAGCCAAGCAGGAAATTCAGCGACATCGCTGCCAGCCCGAGCACCAGCACCCTGGTCGCCAGCGCGGTGTAACCGCCAAGCGGCAGCATCCAGAACGGGGCAAATAGCAGGACCGCCCAGATCGCGGTCAGCGTGATCAGCTTGCGGGTTTGCGCGGAGTTCAAGTCATCATTCCTTCTTCCCCGAACAATCCGCGCGGGCGCAACAGCAGGACCACCGCCATCAAGACGTAGATCACCGCCTCACTGGCGGCCGGCAGGAATACGGCCGTCAAGCCCGAGGCCACCCCAATCAGCAATCCGCCAGCAAGCGTCCCCGGGAGACTACCGATGCCGCCGACGATGATGGCGATGAAGCTCGGCATCAGCAGGCCGGTGCCCATGGTGGGCTCAAGGCCGAGCTGCCCCGCCGCTAGAACGCCGCTGAGGCCTGCGAGAAAGATGCCGACCGCGAAATTAAGCGAGCGCAGCATTTGCACGTTGATTCCGAGTGCCGCGACGGTCTCAAGGTCAAGCGTGCCGGCGCGGATCCGAACGCCGAGTCGCGTATAGCGCAGCAGTACGAACAATAACGCCACCGCGATCATAACGACCGCCACCATGAACAGGCGATAGCCGGTGATGAAGAACAAGTCGTTGCTCAGCGGCTGTGCCAGAAATGGTGGAATCGTTACCGGCTTGCCCTGCGGTCCCCATATGAAGCGCGTGCCATCCTCGATCATGAATGCGAGCCCGAACGTCAGAAGCAGGCTGTAGAGCGGATCGCGTCCATAAAGCGGTCGGATCAGCACGCGCTCGACAATAAGTCCGATGATGGCGGTCAATGGCGGGGCCAGCAACAATGCGCCCCAGAACCCGATATAGGGGGTGATGGTGTAAGCGATGTAGCCGCCGATCACCAGAAACCCGCCATGGGCGAAATTGATGACGTTGCTCAAGTTGAGAATGAGCGAGAGGCCGAGCGCCATCAGCACATAGAACGCGCCGATGATCAGCCCATTGGTGACGTTAAACAGAAGGAGCTGGGTCATAATTCACCGAAGGCAAAGCAAATGAACGTGACCCGGGAGGCAGCCTCCCGGGTCCAACAATAAAGACTCATTGTACTACACTATGACGGCCACCGCACCGTGCAGCCGGTTTCGCTGACCGGCGGCGCGGTCTTGTCGCCCGCCACCACCTCGTCCACCTGGAATAGGTCCTCCGGATCATCCTTGCCTTTGGATTGCGCCTCGCCGACGAAGGCCGAGGTCATCAATTGATGATCCCCTTTGCGGTAATATACCTTGTTCGGCTGCAGCTTGACGTCATCAGGCAGCTCGAAATTCTCGAGCGCCGCTGCCAGCTTGACGGCTTCGGTGGTTTTCTGTGCATTGGCGATCAGCGCAAAGCTCATGGCCGAGGTGTAGCCGAACCAGTGGCGCGCGGTCGGCACCTTGCCGTTGTTGACCTTGCGGATATCGGCGACGAATTTCTCGACGCCGGCAACACCCGGTTGCTTCCAGTACCATTCGAACATCCAGATGCCAACGCGCGCTTCGGGCGGCAGCCCGGCTAATGACTCCAATTCCTGCTGCGTCCCGGCGACATGGATCTGTTTGTTGAGGCCGAACTGCACGACCTGCTTGAGGCAGTTGATCATGTCGGAGCCCTGTACCAGCAGGATCAGCACGTCAGGATTGGCCGCCCGCGCTTTGATCAAATAGGCGGAGAAATCGGTGGTGCCGAGCGGTGTCAGTTCATTGCCGGTGACGGTGCCGCCGAGCTTCTTCAAATCGTCGGTGCAGGCCTCGTAGAGCGTGTGGCCGAAAGCGTAATCAGGCGTGATGAAATGCCATTTCTTGCCGTACTTCGTGAACAGCACGTTCGAAACCGAATTGGCTTCCATTCGCGTGGTGTTGCAGACCCGGAACACATTCCACTTGCAATCCTTGCCGGTGATCGAATCGGTATGTCCGCCCGAGACGATGTGCAGGATTTTCTTCTCCGCGGTGACCTGGGCGATCGCAGCCGCGATGCCGGAATTGACGTCGCCGATCATGAAGTTGACCTGGTCGCGCTCGATCAGCTTTCGTGCCTTCTGCACACCAGTGCCGACGTCATTGGCCGAATCTTCCACCAGCAGCTCGACCTGGCGTCCGAGAATGCCACCTTTGGCATTCATCTGCTCGACAGCGAGCTTGGCGCCCATTACCTCGTTGCCGGCCGGCGCCGCGTAAACGCCCGTGAGTGGATCGACCATGCCCATCCGGATCGGCGTTTCGCCGCGAGCCTGTATGATAAATGGCGAAGTCGCCTGAAATGTGCCGAGCGCGGCTGCGCCCTTGATCAGCGTGCGGCGATCGAGATGGCGGTTGAAAATCGATGAGCTCATATCTTCTCCATTAATTTTCGTTGCGTTTCTTGTTCTAATAATTGCTTCGCCTGATGCACGGAGTCAGCAGGCGAAGCATTTTGATTGGTAAACTAGGCCGGCCATTTAACCTTGCAGCCGGTGTCAGCAGCCGGGCCGGCTGCCTTTTCACCCGGCACGGGTGTTTTCACCGTAAACATGTTATCCGGGTCGCCTTTGGGCGGGTGCGCCTCGCCCACGAACACCGTACTCATCAATTCATGGTCGCCCGCGCGGTATTCCGGTGCACCAGGCTGCAACGCCACTTCCGGCGGCAGCTTGAAGCCGGAAAGCGCATGAGCGAGCTTCGGCGCGTCCAGCGTCTTCTCCTGGTTGGCGATCAGTGCCAACGTCTGCACTGACGCATAGCCGAACCAGTTGCGCGCCGTAGCGGCGTTGCCTGTGATCTTCTTGATGGAAGCGTTGAATTCCGCGACGTGCGGAACGCCGGGTTGATCCCACCACCACTCCATCGTCCACCATCCGACCCGCGCGCCATCGGGCACGGCGCGGAGGCTCTCCAGTTCGAACAGAGTGCCGCCGACCGCCATCTGCTTGTCGAGGCCGAACTGGACGAATTGCTTGAGGCTCGAGACCTGGTCACCGCCGCCCATTACGTTGATCAGCACTTGCGGCCCGTAGGCCTTGGCCTGAATCAGATAGGAGGAGTAGTCTGGCGTGCCGAGCGGAACGAGGGAGCCGGCGGACGTGCCCCCCGCGGCTTTCAGGAGCTTCTCGAAACCGGCCTGTACCGAGTGGCCATAAGCGTAATCCGGAGTCAGGAAGTACCACTTTTTGCCGAACTTCTCCATGAGCGTGGTAGCGATGGCGTTGGCGTCCATCGCGGTGGAGTTGCAAACCCTGAACACGTTCCAGGAGCAGTTCGTGCCCGTGATCGGATCGGTGTGGCCGCCCGACACGATGTGGAGCACCTTCTTTTCGCTGGTGACCTGGGCCATCGCGATTGCAATGCCGGAATTGACGTCGCCGATGATGAAGCTCACCTGATCGCGCTCGATCAGCTTGCGCGTCTTCTGAACGCCGGTGCCGACGTCGTTTGCCGAGTCTTCAATCAAGAGGTCGACCGGCCGGCC
>JAICIT010000192.1 GCA_025960445.1 Bradyrhizobium sp.
ATTTCCGAGAATTCTGCCGCCTTCGAAAATCGGCTGCGTCAGGCTGCCGACCATGCTGAAGAACGCGGCATGGGGCTGGAACAGCGAGGCCAGCGCCGAGCTTTGGTATCCACCCTGCCCGGTCAGCTGGATGCTTGGAAAGAATTGCGCGCGAGCGTTACCGACGTTGGCGGTAGCGGAAGCGAGTTGAGCTTCCTGACGCCGGATATCGGGTCGCTGCGTCAGTAGCTCGGAGGGCAAACCAGGCGTAACACCCGGCGAAGAGACCGCGTTCAGCGAGCCGCCCCTGACGTGCACGCGTTCCGGAGGCCGACCGACCAGCGTTGCCAATGCGTTGAGGTTTTGCGCCAGGGTTTGCCGCAACGGCGGTACGGCTGCCTTTTGATTGCCGAGAACGGCTTCCTGTTGCGCCACGTCGAGGTCGGTGCCTGTACCGGCCTGCAGCCTTTGCTTGATCGCGTCCAGCACGCGTGTCGCGCTGGCGATGTTGCGCTCAGCGGTGCGAATTCGATCTTGCGAGGCAAGCACCTGGAAATAAGCATTGGCTACGCTGGTCAGGGTTGTTAGCGCCACCACATCGCGATCAAAACGGTTCGCGGTGGCTGTTTCTTCGGCCGCCTGTAGCGCGTCGCGGTTCTTGCCCCAGAAGTCGAGTTCGTAACTGGCGCTAAGCGAGGCTGAATAATTGACCACCTCGCGCCCGCCGTTGGTAAGTCCACTGGCGCTCGAGCCCGAGGTGCGTGAATAGGCCTCCTGACCGTTGCCGCTGAGGCTCGGCAACAACGCCGCTCCCGCAACGCGCGCCAGCGCGTCCGCCTGCTTGAAGCGCGCGACGGCCGCCGCAATGTCCAGATTGACGGTCTGGGCTTGCTCCATCAGCGTGGTCAATTCCGAAGAGCGGAATCCGCGCCACCAGTCGAGCTTGGGCGGCGCGTCCGGAGCAGTCAGCCGCGCGGCCTTGTATCCATCGGGAATATCGAGCGCCGGATCCGGCAAGTCTTGCGTCAGAACGCAGCCCGCCGAACCGGCCAGAATGCAAACCGCGACAACTCCTCGCGCCACCCGATCCAACCGACCTATGCCGACGGGCTGGCGCTCGACGGCAGCGCGGGCGAATCTAAATCTCACGTTGCCCCTCCGGCCGGCAAAGCGTCCGGCGTCCGTGGCTGGTCTGGTAGCCGGACGATGTACGGCCGAAGCTTGTGGGCACTTGCTGCGACCTGTTCACCGCCGTGACGCTTCCTTCTAATTTGCTTCCATATTAGCGGGGCGATCATGGGGCGGACAGCCTATTGAGCCCGCTGTCCCCTGTGGCGCCACAATTGGGGGCGCGGCTGTGAAGGCAAGCAAGTTCGAACTTTCCGTTGCAGGACAGGCATTTTGCGACTCAGCTCCGCTGAGTCGTCGCGGCAAGCTTAACAAGATTTCATCTAGTTTCGCTGGGTCCGACGGCTGGAAAGGCGCCTCGGCGCCGCGATTTCCGCCAGTCGAGTTAATTCGTGTTCGGGCCAGCGCGCGCGTTGTGACAAGCGCATTTCGGGCAAGATTGTGCCAACACACGCCCAATGCATCGAATTAATTTCTGCGGTCCCGGCGAAACTGATGTCACGGCCTTTCGTCGATTCTCGACGGCAATCACTCGTTGGCTTGTATGGCTTGCGGAGGTCCATTAGGGTCTTGCGATCAGCTAGTAATCGGCAATTTCACGCACATGAAAATCAATAATGACGTAGTCGAAGCCATCGGCAACACGCCGATGATCAAGCTGAAGCGAGCTTCCGAACAGACCGGCTGCACCATTCTCGGCAAGGCCGAGTTCATGAATCCCGGCCAATCGGTCAAGGACCGCGCCGGAAAGCAAATGATCCTTGAAGCCGAGAAGCGCGGCGATCTAAAGCCCGGCGGACTGGTGCTGGAAGGAACGGCCGGCAATACGGGGATTGGACTTGCCGTTGTCGCCAACGCCCGCGGTTACCGGACACTGATAGTCATTCCGCAAACTCAGAGCCAGGAGAAGAAGGATGCGTTGCGCCTGTGCGGCGCCGAGCTCGTCGAAGTACCTGCGCTGCCCTACAGCAATCCCAATAACTACCAGCACGTCGCAAAGCGGCTTGCCGATCAGCTCCGCAAGAACGAGCCAAACGGCGTCCTGTTCGCAGACCAGTGGAATAATCTGGATAATGCGAAAGCGCATTACGTTTCGACCGGGCCTGAAATCTGGGAACAGACCGGCGGCAAGGTCGATGCGTTCATTTGCGCGATCGGGACCGGCGGAACGCTGGCGGGCACCAGCGCCTTCCTGCGCGAAAGAAACAAAGACGTGGTCATCGGGCTCGCCGATCCCCGCGGCGCGGCCATGTACGAATGGTTCAAGCATGGCGAGGTCAAAGCCACGCCCGGTGGATCGATCACCGAAGGAATCGGTCTCGGACGCGTGACGCCAATTATCAAAGAGACGAAGGTGGATCAGGCCTACATCATTCCCGACGAGGAGGCCGTACCGGTGATTTACGAGCTACTCGAGCACGAAGGTCTGTGCCTTGGCGGCTCCAGCGGCATCAATATTGCCGGCGCCATAAGGCTCGCGCGCGAGCTCGGTCCCGGTCATACCATCGTAACCGTGCTGTGCGATCCCGGAAATCGGTATCAGTCGAAACTCTTCAACCCGGCCTTCATGCGTTCGAAGAACCTGCCTGTGCCGGAGTGGCTAGAACGGCAACGCGAAGTAGCCGTGCCCTTCGAGAAGGTGTGAGCGTCCGAAATTTAGCGAAGTAAAAATTTAGCGAAGTATCTGGCTGAGAAACAGCTTGGTGCGGGCGTGCTGGGGATTGGCGAAAAAGTTCGCGGGCGTGTTCGCCTCGATAATCTGTCCGGCATCCATGAACACGATCCGATTGGCCACCTCTCTCGCAAATCCCATTTCGTGGGTAACCACGAGCATGGTCATCCCCTCCTTGGCCAAGTCGACCATGGTGTCGAGTACTTCCTTGACCATTTCGGGATCTAGCGCCGAGGTCGGTTCGTCAAACAACATTACCTTCGGATTCATGGTCAGAGCACGTGCGATCGCGACGCGCTGCTGCTGACCACCCGACATCTGGCTCGGGTATTTATTGGCTTGATGCGGAATTTTGACCCGCTCCAGATATTTCATCGCGGCAGCTTCGGCATCCTTTTTCGGGATGTTGCGCACCCAGATCGGCGCCAGCGTGCAATTTTCGAGTACGGTCAGATGCGGAAACAGGTTGAAGCTCTGGAACACCATGCCGACCTCGCGTCGAACTTCGTCAACGCGCCGCAGATTAGGGCCGAGTTCAATGCCATCGACCACGATCTCGCCTTCCTGAAACTCCTCCAGCGCATTGACGCAGCGGATCAACGTTGATTTGCCTGATCCGGAAGGGCCGCAGATCACGATGCGTTCGCTTTTGCCCACGTCAAGGTTGATGTCGCGCAGCACGTTGAAATCGCCGTACCACTTGTTGAGGCCGGAAATCCTGACGATCGAGTTTTCAGTCATGGTCATTTTGCTCAACTGCGCCGGTGTGCATTCAGCCGGTGCTCGACGAAAAGTGAATAGCGAGACATTCCAAAGCAGAAAACGAAGTAGATCATGCCGGTGAAAGCAAACCCGGTGAACAGAGTGGTCGGGGTAGCCCAGACCGGATCGGAAAACGATGCCCGCAACTGTCCGAGCAGATCGAACAAGGCGACGATCAAGACCAGCGAGGTGTCCTTGAACAATGCGATGAAACTGTTGACGAGGCCGGGAATGACGTGACGCAACGCTTGCGGCATCACGATCAAGGCCGTCGTTTTCCACCAGGACAAGCCAAGCGCGCTCGCCGCCTCGCTTTGTCCACGCGGGATTGCCTGTAGCCCGCCCCGGATCACCTCGGCCTGATACGCGCCGGCAAACAGCGCGATGCCGATCAGCGCACGCACCAATCCGTCGACCGTGAAGCCTGTCGGCACGAACAGCGGCAACATGTAGGTCGCAAAGAATAAGACCGTAATCAGCGGAACGCCCCGCCAGAATTCGATAAAGGCAATCGAAAAAATCCGGATCAGCGGAATGGTTGAGCGCCTGCCCAGCGCAAGCGCGATCCCGACCGGCATGGATGCGACGATGCCGGTCACCGAAAGCACCAGTGTTACAAGCAGGCCGCCCCAAAGCCGCGTATCGACAATCGGCAAGCCACCCCGGTCAAGGTGCATCACCGCAATCACCAGTCCCATTCCTGCAAAGGTCGCGAGGCTGACGACGAGCGCGCGCCAGCCGCTGCGCGTACCCCCGTTCAAAAAGAACAGCAACGACGAAACGATTACGGCTGTTGCCGCGAAGTCGATCCAGACGGACTGGCCGGATACCTGGATCTGATCGCGAAGCCAGGTCACGGGCCAGATCAGCAGGGACACGGCGCTGCCGAGCAGGACCACGAACTTGCCCAATAGTGTGAGTGGCGGACCAACAATCGCGCTGCCTTGAGCCGCATTGCTGAGCGCCCGGCCGGCGTCGGCCATACTGTCCGCAAAGCCGGAAAGCAGTGCCGCCGTCCAGCTAACGCCAAACCCGGTCAGCCCGCCCCCATGCAACAGGAAAAATGCGACGATCGGAAAGGCAATGAAAAACAGACCGGCATTCAAGCCCTTGGCGGGCAGGCGCGGAATGAGCAGCGGCAGCAGCAACAATGCCGCGAGAAGAAACGTGAGATTGACCCGCCAACGCTCCGGCTCGGGATAAAATCCGTAGATGAACTGGCTGAATTTCGCCTGCACGAAAGGCCAACACGCGCCGACCGGATGCCCCGCGTTCTCGGCCAGGCACGCATTCCGATCAGTACCGGTCCAGACCGCATCGAACAGCAGAAACCGCAGCGCCGGCACGACGATGAACCACAGCAACAGCGCGCCAACGATCGTGAGCAGAATGTTCGTCGGGGAATTGAACAGCCGGGTGCGCAGGAGGCCGATAAAGCCCGTGGTCTTTACAGGCGCTGGCCGCTCGGGAACGAGTTCCTGACGAACGAAGGCCGTGGATGCGGTGATGTCGGTCATCCGTTCATGCTCCGGCCGACGCGCCAACCATAGAAGCTCATGATCGCGCTCGTCAGCAGCGATATCAGCAGATACACGCCCATGGTGATGCCGATGATCTCGATCGCCTGGCCAGTTTGGCTCAGCGTCGTTCCCGCAAACACCGAGACCAGATCGGGGTAGCCGATCGCCACCGCGAGCGAAGAGTTCTTGGTCAGGTTCAGATACTGATTGGTAAGCGGCGGCAGGATCACGCGCATCGCCTGCGGTATGACGATCAGCCGCAGCACCGAACCCCGCTGCAGCCCAAGCGATGAACCGGCTTCCATCTGTCCCTTGTGGACCGACAAAATACCCGCGCGGACGATCTCGGCAATAAAGGCGGCGGTATAAGTCGAGAGCGCCACCGTCAGGGCTACGAATTCCGGAATGACGCGGGAGCCGCCGGCGAAGTTGAATCCTTTGAGAACCGGTATCTCGAACGAGACCGGCACGCCGAATATCAGCACGGACACCAGCGGCAGCCCGATCAGCAGCCCGAGGGCATAGGGCCATACCTTGATGACCCTGCCGCTTTCGAACAATTGCCGGCGCGCATAGCGCCAGAACCCGATGGCACCGATGATCGCGATCAAGAGGGCAAAGACAAACGGCTCGAAACCGGGCTCGCCAATCGGTCTTGGAAGCACCAATCCCCGGTTGCTCAGAAAAACGCTCCCGAACAGGGAGACGCTTTGCCGGGGGTTTGG
>JAICIT010000193.1 GCA_025960445.1 Bradyrhizobium sp.
AGCTATCCCGAAGCCGATAAGGCCAAAATCAGCGATGCAGGCAAATGACAAGTTACGCGCGCAACAATTCCGAACAGCCGCCGGACGTCACGTCGACCCCGCTGGAAGATCATATTGCGCCCGCGCCTCGCGTGTCCGTGCAAGCATTTTGCGAGGGCGTGGAAACGGCAGCCGCGGTGCAGTCAGCGGGCGAGGACCGTCGCCTCGGCAAGGCTCACCTCAAAATTCAGATGGGCGGCATGGCAGCCGCCATCGAAGCCTATCGGACGGCGCCCACGCCCAATGTAATCATCCTGGAAACCGAAGGTCGCACCGATATCCTTAAGGGGCTGGATCAGCTCGCGACCGTATGCGACTCCGGCACCCGCGTCATCGTGATCGGGCGTGTGAACGATGTCGCGCTTTATCGCGAACTGGTGCGCCGGGGTGTCAGCGACTACGTTATCGCGCCCGTGAACGCGCTTGATGTGGTGCGCTCGATCTGTGGCCTGTTCTCGACTCCGGAGGCCAAGGCGGTTGGCCGCATCATTGCCGTCGTCGGAGCCAAGGGCGGCGTTGGGGCATCCACCATCGCCCACAATGTTGGATGGGCGATTGCGCGCGATCTGGCGCTCGATTCAGTAGTCGCCGACCTCGACCTCGCGTTTGGCACCGCAGGACTCGACTACAATCAGGACCCGGCGCAGGGCATCGCTGACGCGGTATTCTCGCCCGATCGCGTCGATACCGCCTTTATCGATCGGCTGCTGTCGAAATGCACCGATCACCTGAGCCTGTTGGCGGCTCCAGCGACGCTTGAGCGGGTCTACGATTTTGGCGCCGACGCGTTCGATTCGATCTTCGACACACTGCGCACGACCATGCCTTGCATCGTACTGGATGTTCCGCATCAGTGGTCGGGCTGGACCAAGCGCGCTTTGGTCAGCGCCGACGACATCCTGATTGTCGCCGCGCCGGACTTGGCCAACCTGCGCAACACCAAGAATATCTTTGACCTGCTGAAGGCATCGCGGCCGAATGACCGCATCCCCCTGTATTGCCTCAATCAGGTCGGGGTGCCGAAGCGACCGGAGATCAATTTCAACGAATTCGCCAAAGCTATCGAAAGCGACCCGATCGCAACCATCCCGTTCGACCCGCAAATGTTCGGTTCGGCCGCAAACAACGGCCAGATGATCGCGGAAATCTCCGCGACCCATCGCACCACCGAAATGTTCTTGCAGATGGCGCAACGGCTGACCGGCCGGGGCGAGGCGAAAAAGCCGCGAGGATCTTTCCTGTCACCACTGATCGAAAAGCTGCGGGCAAAGTAGGCAGCCCGCCTGGAGTACTATCGTGTTTGGTAAGCGTAGCGGACCTGATATCGAAACCCGGGTGATAAAGCCTGCCACGACGGCGTTGGAACCAGCTGCCGTCGCGGCACCGGCTGTTCCGCGAAGCGCGCCTCCCCCCTCTGCTCCGCCGCCGCCTACCGTCTCATCGCCGCCGCTGGCGCCGGCCAAACCGCCGCCGGTGATCGAAGCGCGACGCTCGGATAACTATTACCAAGTCAAGGCAACGATCTTTGGCGCGCTGATCGAGGCGATCGACCTTGCCCAACTCGCCAAACTTGACGGCGAGTCGGCGCGCGAGGAAATTCGCGACATCGTCAACGAAATCATTGCGATCAAAAACATCGTGATGTCGATTGCTGAGCAGGAAGAGCTCCTCGACGACATCTGCAATGACGTTCTCGGATATGGACCGCTGGAACCGTTGCTCTCGCGCGACGACATCTCCGATATCATGGTCAACGGCGCCGGCACGGTGTTCATCGAGGTAGCCGGCCGCATCCAGCGCACCGGAATTCGCTTCCGCGACAATCAGCAGCTGCTGAATATCTGTCAGCGCATCGTCAGCCAGGTCGGCAGGCGCGTCGACGAATCCTCTCCGATCTGCGACGCG
Source organism: Bradyrhizobium sp. (assembly GCA_025960445.1). GTDB lineage: Bacteria > Pseudomonadota > Alphaproteobacteria > Rhizobiales > Xanthobacteraceae > Bradyrhizobium. Next base: position 1,945 of record JAICIT010000193.1, read on the forward strand.
CGCCTCGCGGACGGATCACGCGTCAACGCCATCGTCCCGCCGTTGGCGCTCGATGGCCCCGCGCTCACGATCCGCAAATTCAAAAAAGACAAGTTGACGCTAGACCAGCTCGTAAAGTTCGGCGCGATCTCGCCGGAAGGCGCAACGATCCTGCAGATCATTGGCCGTTGTCGCGCCAACGTCCTTATTTCGGGCGGCACCGGGTCCGGCAAGACCACACTGCTGAATTGCCTCACCCAGTTCATCGATAACGACGAGCGCGTCATTACCTGCGAAGACGCCGCCGAACTTCAGTTGCAACAGCCGCATGTGGTGCGGCTAGAAACGCGCCCGCCCAATATCGAGGGCGAAGGCCAGATCACCATGCGCGAACTGGTCCGCAACTGCCTGCGTATGCGACCCGAACGCATTATCGTCGGCGAAGTCCGCGGACCCGAAGCTTTCGACCTGCTGCAGGCCATGAATACGGGTCACGACGGATCGATGGGAACGCTGCACGCCAACAATCCGCGCGAAGCCCTGTCGCGCTGCGAATCCATGATCACCATGGGCGGATTTTCACTACCATCCCGGACTATCCGCGAGATGATTTGCGCCTCCATCGACGTGATCATCCAGGCCGCCCGCCTGCGCGACGGCTCCCGCCGTATCACGCACATCACCGAGGTGATGGGCATGGAAGGCGATACCATCATCACGCAGGACCTGTTCGTTTACGAGTTGCTCGGTGAGGACGCCGACGGTCACATCCTTGGCCGGCACCATTCAACCGGAATCGGTCGGCCCCGGTTCTGGGATCGCGCTCGGTACTACAACGAGGAGAAGCGACTCGCCGCGGCACTCGATGCCGCCGAAGTCGCGACGAAAGTCTAGAGGAGCGTTCCATGCAAATACAAACGCTCGCACTGGCTTTCCTCGCCGCCACGGCGATCGGCGGGATCGCGTGGGTCTTTATTTATCCGTTTCTCTCCGGAGAGAGAAAAGCGGAGAGCCGCCGCGCTGCGGTGGCAAAGGCCGAGCCGACCGCGCGCAACGTCGACAAGACTCAGCGTTCGCGCCGCGAACAGGTCGAGACTTCGCTCAAGGACCTCGAGACGCGACGCCAGAAGGAAAGCAGGGTACCGCTGAGCAAGCGCCTGATGCAGGCCGGATTGAACTGGTCGGCACAGAAATTCATGGTCGTCTCGGGCATTCTCGCTGCCGTGGCTTTCGGCCTCACGATGCTGTTCGGAGGCAGCTTGCTCGCGGCGGCTGGACTTGCTTTCGCCGCCGGCTTCGGCCTACCGCGGTGGGGATTGAGCTATTTGAAAAAGCGGCGGGAACAGAACTTTCTCAAATCGCTGCCGGACGCCGTTGATGTCATCGTTCGCGGCATCAAGGCCGGGTTGCCGCTGTTTGAGTCCATCAAGGTCGTCGCCACCGACGCGCCGGAGCCGCTCAGGGGCGAGTTCCTGGCCATTATCGAAACCCAGGCGATCGGGATGCCGCTCGGCGAAGCCTGCGCACGCTTGTATGACCGGATGCCGGTGCCTGAAGCGAACTTCTTTGGAATCGTGATCGCAATCCAGCAAAAATCCGGTGGCAACCTGTCGGAGGCGCTTGGCAACCTTTCCAAGGTTCTGCGAGACCGCAAGAAAATGGCCGAGAAGATCCAGGCGATGTCGATGGAGGCCAAGGCCTCTGCGGGCATCATCGGCTCACTGCCGCCAATCGTCATGCTGCTGGTTTACCTCTCTACGCCCCAATACATCTCGCTGCTATGGACCCACCCAACGGGACAGCTGATGCTGGTCGGTTGCGCGATCTGGATGACCATTGGCATCCTCGTAATGAAGAAAATGATCAACTTCGACTTCTGACGGTGCAGCATGATTCAGTTCCTGGTCGACAAGATACACGACGCGCACTTCATGACCATGCTGCTCGCCGCGATAGCCGCGAGCGCGACCGCCTATACCTTGATCATGCCGCTGCTCGCGGGCGAAGGCCTGCAAAAGCGCATGAAGGCGGTCGCCAGTGAGCGCGAGCGCATTCGCCAGCGCGAGCGTGATCGCCTGTCGAAGACGGAAAAGGTGTCGCTACGGCAGACGCCCAAACAGCTCGTCTCAAAGATCGTCGAAGACTTCAATCTCACTAAGTGGCTGGCGCAGGAGGCTGCCCGCGAAAAGCTGACGATGGCCGGATACCGTGGCCAAGCGCCCTATGTCACGTTCCTGTTCTTCCGGCTGGTAACGCCGCTGGTGTTTTTCGTTTCGGCTCTGCTCTACGTGTTCCTGATTTCGCACATGCAACAGTCGATGCCGATCAAGATCGGCATGTGCATTGCCGCGGCCTATCTCGGATTGCAGGCGCCAATGCTGTTTCTGAAAAACGCTATCTCGAAGCGCCAGCTGTCGATCAAGCGGGCTTTTCCCGACGCGCTCGATCTTTTGCTGATCTGCATTGAATCCGGCATGTCGATCGAGGTCGCATTCCGGAAGGTCAGCACCGAAATCGTCAGCCAGTCGGTCGCGCTATCGGAAGAGTTTATCCTGACCACAGCCGAATTGTCATATCTGCAGGACCGCAAAGTGGCGTACGAAAACCTGGCGAAGCGCACCGGGCTTGAGGGCGTGAAGTCGGTTTGTCTAGCCCTGCAGCAGTCCGAACGCTACGGAACGCCGCTCGGCCAGAGCCTGCGCGTGATGGCGCAGGAGAACCGCGATATGCGCATGAACGAGGCGGAGAAGAAGGCGGCAGCGCTGCCTCCGAAACTGACCGTGCCGATGATCCTGTTCTTTCTGCCGGTGCTGTTCGTGGTCATCCTCGGGCCGACCGGCATCAAGGTCGCAGCGATGCAGTAATCGCCCGAGGGCGCAAGGCCGCCGGGCGCTTATCGATAGTTCTATGTTGAGAAACTTGCTTTGAGCGACCCGGTCACTCGGTCCGGCGGTCGCCAAAGGACGCGACCGGGATCGAGCCGTTGCCGGCGCGGGGATTGTCCTTGCGGCTCAGCATCTCTTTCAAATAGCCGACATTTGCCGCCGCCTCATCGGCCGGCAGATCAGCCTTGACGATGGTTTCGGCTTCGCCGAACCTGCCCTGCAGGCCGACAACGAGACCGAGATTCTGGCGCACCCGCGTGTCCGCTCTGCCGCTGGCGTAAGCCCTGCGAAGAACCTCCTCGGCTTTCGGCAGATCTTTGGAAAGCACGTAGGATAGGCCGAGGTTCGACAGAACCGACGGCTCTTCAGGGACGATCTTCAGGGCGCTGGCGTAATAGCGCCGCGCCTCATCGTGGCGGCCAAGCTGATCCAGTGCCGTTCCCTGCACCGAGAGAATTCGCCAATCGGGATTATCCGGTGAATGGGCGCGGCTGAGCACATCGAAAGCTTGCTGGAAGTTGCCATTGTCGACCAGCGCCCGGCCAAACCCGGCGAGCAATGCCTTGTTGCTGGGATGGGCGATCGTTGCCTGCTCGAATACGGCGACGGCCTGGGCGCGCTGCCCGGTCGAGCGAAGCGCCTTTCCATAGGCGAGCGCAGCATCCGGGTCCTTGGGATTGGCTCGATAGCGTTCGCCATAAGCATCGACCGCGCGGCGCGGATCGGTCTCCGCAGTTGCTACCGGCTCGGACTTGGACGTGATCGAGCCCGTGATGTCGGACATCGTCTGGCAACCGCCGAGGCCGGCGGTGAAGCTTGCCATCATGGCGACGGATGCGAGGAGCCGGGCAAGTCTGGACTGCTGACGCATGGCACTTTGACTCACGATATCAGGCGAATTGATTGGGCCGAACGTCGCCAGCAATAGACTGTTAACCCTAACGGCCGGTTAATTCAGCGGCAGGGC
>JAICIT010000194.1 GCA_025960445.1 Bradyrhizobium sp.
AGCGCCTTTTCCCCGATCGTGGCGCCCTCGCAAGTCCCATGGGGCATCAAGGCGCTCGGAGGTTATCTTGGCAGCAACAAGGAAGCTTGGCGCAAGCACGACGCCGTCGCGCTGATTGAGGACGGCGCCAGATTTTCGGATTTCCTGATCGACATTGGTGATGCCGATCCGTTCCTGAAAGAGCAGCTTCGCCCGGAATTGCTGGAGCGTGCATGTGCGAAGGCCAATATCCCGCTCAAGCTGCGAAGCCAGAGCGGATATGACCACAGCTACTACTTCATTTCGACCTTCATGGAGGATCATCTTCGCTGGCATGCGGCGCGGCTCGATCGCTCCGGTCGATAGTTCAATGCGGCGCGCCATAATTCGGCGCGAGCAGGCGGTTTCGAATGAGATAGCTCATCGCGCGGGACCAGGATTCGTCGGTATTGCCGCGAAAGTCGGCGCTCATTCCGGTGATCAGTTTCCCCGTATGCACATCCCGCAGGTAGATATTCATATTGAGAATAAGCGCGGAGACTTTTTGAACGAGGCCGGTGATCGAGAGATCGGCGCCAAGCTTTTGCGCATATTCCACATCACAACCACCACAGCTCTGCAGATTACTGGCCTGCGCCGCGGCATTGACCGGGGCAATATCCAGAACCACGAAATTCCCGCTCTGCGTCAATGCCTTGCGCAACTGTTCGGTCACGTCCTTCAGCCGCCGCTGCTCGTCGGCCTGAGGCCCCTTCACCGCCCCTTGCAAGCTGGTGTCGAGCAGTTCGAAATCGAACACAGCGACTTTGGACGGCTCGGCGGCGGCAGGCCAGGAGATCGCCAGCATCAGCGCAATGACAAGCCCGAGCAGTCGCATCATCGTGTTCCGGCAATTGATCGTGCAGGTCGTATAAATCACTTCGGCCATGTTTGAAACTGGAAGCAACCCTATCGTTTGGCCGGTCGAAGCAAACTTCAAGGAGGAGACATGATCCGGCTGCTTGTCGGTCTCGTGGCGCTGATCGCGCTGGCCACGAGCGCGCTCGCGGCCGATCCCGTCGAGGTCGGCATTGGCTATCTTCGCCGAGCCGGGATCAAGCAAACGCTGTCATTGGTTGAACAGCCTGCCGAGAATGACGGCGTGGCCGGTGCGCGGTTGGCGATCGAGGACAACAACACCACGGGCAAATTCCTCAATCAGCATTTTACGCTGCAGGAGGTCCATCTGAAGCAAGGCGAAGACGCATCCAAAGCCGCGCTCGCGCTTGCCGACCGCAACATCGGCTTCATCATTGCCGATCTTCCCGCCGATGCGCTGCTGAAAGCTGCCGACGCCATCCGCGATCGCGGCGTGGTGTTGCTCAATGCCGCGGCCACCGACGATCGGCTGCGCGAGGAAGACTGCCGGGCCAACGTCATTCACGTGGCGCCGACGCGTTCGATGCTGGCGGACGCTCTCGCCCAGTATCTCGTCTGGAAGCAGTGGAAGCGCTGGCTGATGGTGGTCGGATCGCATCCGGAAGACAAATTGTATGCGGACGCGATACGACGCGCGGCTGCGCGGTTCGGAGCGAAGATCGTGCAGGAGCGTGTGTTCGAGGATACCGGCGGCGCGCGCCGCACCGACAGCGGGGTCAGCCTGATCCAGCGCCAGATGCCGGTGTTCACGCAGCAGGCGCCTGCCTACGACGTTCTGGTTGCGGCAGACGAAAACGAAGTGTTCGCGCCCTATTTGCCGTTCCGGACTTGGGACCCGCGACCGGTCGCCGGATCAGCCGGGCTTGAGCCGAAAAGTTGGGACGCCGCTCACGATCAATGGGGCGCGGTGCAAATCCAGAACCGGTTTGTGAAGCTCAATTCACGACACATGACGGCGGTCGACATGCAGGCGTGGACGGCGGTGCGCATGATCGGAGAGGCGGCGTCGCACGTGAATTCAGGCGATCGCAAGGCGCTGCTGGATTTCATCAAAGGCCCGGATTTTTCCGTCGCCGCATTCAAGGGCCAGGGGCTTTCGCTCCGAAGCTGGAACCTGCAGCTTCGCCAGCCGATTTTGCTGGCGGACGGGCGCATGGTGGTTTCGGTATCGCCGCAGCAAGGATTTCTGCACCAGGTCTCAGAACTCGATACGCTTGGCGTTGATCGACCCGAAACCAAGTGCAAGCTTCACTGAAATCGATGGAGGTCTCCCGGATGTGGGTTCGTTGCCTGGCTTTCGCAATTGCGCTTTGGCTTGCCGGCCCCCTGCCCGCCCGCGCCTTCATCGCCTATGTGTCGAATGAAAAGGGCAACACCGTCTCGGTGATCGATACCGACAAATGGACCGTTACAAAAACCATCAAGGTCGGCCAGCGGCCGCGCGGCATCGAATTCACCGTGGACGGCAAGTTCGTGCTGGTCGCGGTCGGCGACGACGACACCATTCAGATGATCGATACCGCCACGCAGGAGGTAGCCGATACCCTGCCCTCCGGCCCCGATCCCGAGCTCTTCATTCAGGACAAGGCCGGCAAGATACTTTACGTCGCCAATGAGAACGACAACACCGTCACGCTGATCGATCTCGAGAAGCGCACGCGGATCGGCGACGTTCAGGTCGGGGTCGAACCCGAAGGCATGGCGATCAGTCCCGATGGGAAGCTTCTGATCAACACGTCCGAAACCACCAACATGGCCCACTTCATCGACACCCAAACTCATCAGATCGTGGCGAACGTGCTTGTCGATTCACGCCCGCGTTTCGCGGAGTTCAAGCGCGACGGCTCCGAATTGTGGGTTTCATCGGAAATCGGCGGCACGGTCTCGGTGATCGATCCGGCCAAGCACGTCGTGACAAAGAAGATCACGTTCGAGATTCCGGGTTTGCGAAAGGAAGCCATTCAGCCGGTTGGGATCAGCATTACTCCCGACGGCAAGATCGCTTTTGTCGCGCTCGGGCCTGCCAACCGGGTCGCCGTGATTGACGCTGCGACCCATCAGGTCGAAAAATACCTGCTGGTCGGCCAACGCGTCTGGCATATGGCGTTTACGCCTGATGGAAAATACCTGCTGGTGACAAATGGGCTTTCGAACGACGTCTCCGTCATCGATGTTGCGGCCCTCAAGGTGATCAAGACAGTTCAGGTCGGCGAACTGCCCTGGGGCATTACGATCGCGAAGCAATGACCGAACTCGCAAGCCCAACCACGCACAACCATCCGGGCGATATCGCGCAACCGCCTGGCTCGGCCGAAAAAGCGCTGTCGATTGCAAACGTCAGCCATTCCTATGGCGCCCGTCGCGCATTGGATAAAGTCAGTCTTGCGGTAATGCCCGCCAGCTTTACGGCTCTGCTCGGCCTCAATGGCGCCGGCAAGAGCACGCTGTTTTCACTGGTTACGCGCCTGTTCGGCATACAGGCGGGCTCCATCCGCATCTTCGGTCACGACATCGGGCAAGAACCCGGCGAAGCGCTGCGCTGCATGGGCGTGGTGTTCCAGCCGCGCACGCTCGACCTCGATCTCTCGGTCCGGCAGAATTTGCTCTACCATGCCGCGCTGCAGGGGATCGGCCGGCGCGAGGCTCGGCTGGCCGCAGGCGAAGTGCTGTCACGGATCGGCCTTGCTGACCGCGACGGCAGCAAGGTGCGGGATCTTTCCGGGGGCCAGATGCGGCGGCTCGAGATAGCGCGCGCGCTCATGCATCGGCCGCGCCTGCTGCTGCTCGATGAGCCGACCGTCGGTCTCGATGTCAAGGCGCGGGTCGATATCCTCAATCATGTCCGGAGTCTGGCCGGCGAGCAAGGCATCGGCGTGCTGTGGGCGACCCACCTGTTCGACGAGATTATTCCCACGGATGATATTGTCGTTCTGCACCAGGGTCGCGTCCTTGCCGACGGCAAGGTGGCACGCATCATCGCTGATGCCGGAGCACGCGACCTGCATTCGGCCTTCATGCACCTGACCGGAATCGTCCCCGATCCGGGGGAGCTGGCGCCATGAGCTTGAACGTCGTCAACGCCCAGCCCGCCGGATTTTCCATTGCGCAATATCTGACATGCCTGACCGGCATCGTCTGGCGCGAGGGGCTGCGTTTTGTTCACCAGCGCGAGCGCTTCATCTCGGCTCTGGTGCGACCGCTGGTCTGGCTCTTCATCTTCGCAGCCGGCTTTCGCCAGGTGCTCGGTATCTCCATCATCCCACCGTATGAAACCTACATTCTCTATGAGGTTTACATCACGCCGGGATTGATGGCGATGATCCAGCTCTTCAACGGCATGCAATCCTCGCTCTCGATGGTCTACGATCGCGAGATGGGAAACATGCGCACGCTGTTGGTCAGTCCGTTTCCGCGCTGGTATTTGCTGTCCTGCAAGCTTCTCGCGGGCACCGCGGTTTCCGTGCTTCAGGTCTATGCATTCTTGCTGATCGCGTGGTTCTGGGAAATCGAGCCGCCGCCGATCGGCTATCTAACCGTCTTGCCTGCACTGGTCCTTTCCGGGCTGATGCTCGGAGCGCTGGGCATGTTGATCTCGTCCGGCATTCGCCAGCTTGAAAACTTCGCGGGCGTGATGAATTTTGTGATCTTTCCGATGTTCTTTGCCTCCTCTGCGCTTTACCCGCTGTGGCGGGTGCAGGAGGGCAGCCCGATGCTTTACTACGTGTGCCTGTTCAACCCATTCACCCACGCCGTGGAGCTGGTACGTTTCGCGCTTTACGGAAAGATGAACTGGGTTTCGTTGGCCGTGGTCGCTGGATGCACGGCCGTCTTCATGATCGGCGCCATGCTGGCCTATGACCCGTCACGGGGCCTCAGCCGTCGCGGACCTGCTGGAGGTGAGACATGAGATGGCTGACGGCTATTTGTATCGTGGTTGCGCTCGCCGCGTCGGTTGATCGAAGTCATGCGGCCGATCCGCGCTATCCCGACTGGCCCTGCAGCCAGGCCAAGGTACCGGAGATATCGGTCGCTGCGGTGTGGGCCGGCCCGCCGCTTGGGGATGCCGTGAACAATTGGAAGAACGACTCCAAAGTAAGCGCGCTGGTCCCGAGATTGGCCGCAAGGCGCACGTCGCTGGAGGAGGCGCAGAAAGAAATAGCGGAATTTCTTGCGGCTTCGCCGCCGGACAAGAACGAACGAGGCAAGCTATTGTTCGCGGGTTTGTTCGATACGCTGAATGCCCAACGTTCATCTGTGATGAACGGCCTCGAACGGGTTACCCGCAAACAGCGCGAAGCTGCGGAAAAGATTCGTTCCGACACCATGACGCTACAGGGCCTTCAGGATGCCCCTACAAAAGATCAGGCCAAGATAGATGAACTCGGCAACCAGCTCGTTTGGGAGACGCGGATTTTCGAAGACCGGCGCCAGGTCATCAAATTCGTCTGTGAGGTGCCGACCGCGATCGACCAACGATTGTTCGCGCTTGCTCGGGACATTCAGCAGGAAATCGAATAGCAGGTCGTATCAACGCACCAGCCGCGCATGCTATCGGGGAAGCGCGCCGGAGCGAGTTTCAGAATTTCCGCGCCGCGTCGCCATGTGCTTGAGATAACCGATGATGTGGTCGATCTCGCTGTCGGTCATCTGGTCAGCCGTAAACCCGGGCATTTGCAGACCGGGCCAAGTGCGAACCGATTTCGGATCGCGTATGAGGGCGCGGAGCCCGTCCAAAGTCAGGTACTCGGTCGGATTCATCGGCTGATTCAAGTCGGGCCCGAAGGAACTTGCGCCGGCGCCGTTGAGAGTATGACAAGCCAGGCATTGCGTCACGAACAGCGCCAGCCCGGCGCGAGCGGGATCAGTGGCTGA
>JAICIT010000195.1 GCA_025960445.1 Bradyrhizobium sp.
AACCCGGAGGGCAAGCGGCGGATGAATTCGCTGGCATGCGCAAGATCAGCGGCGCGCTCCACCTCGCCATCGGTCGCGTCAGGCCGCCCGAAGCGGATATTGTCGCGCGCTGTCGTTGCGAACACCACGGAGTCCTGCGGCACTAATGCGATACGCGCACGAACTTCGCGCGGATCGGCGGCGTTGATCGGAATGCCATCGAGTGAGATCACGCCCCCTGAAGGATCGTAAAACCGCAGCAGCAAATGAAACAGCGTGCTCTTGCCCGCGCCGGATGGTCCGACGATCGCGACCTTCTCGCCGGCACGCACTGAAAGCGAAACGCCCTCGACCGCGCGCACATCCGGACGAGTCGGATAGGCGAAGCTGACATTATCGAATCTCACGTCGCCTCGCGCGGGCACCGGCATCATCACCGGAGCTGCTGGCGGCGCGATAGCAGATTTCACCTGCAAGATTTCGAACAACCGCTCGGCGGCGCCCGATGCGGCCGATACCTCGCCCCAGACCTCGCTGAGCTGGCCGAGACCGGCGGCGGCGAATGCCGCGTAGAGGATGAACTGCCCGAGCCGGCCAGGGGTCATGGACCCGCTCAGTACGTCGTTGGATCCGATCCACAGGATCGCCACCACGCTCGCAAACACGATGAAGATGATCACCGCTGTCAGCACGGCGCGAGCGCGGGTAGAAGTGCGCGCGGCCTCATAGGCCTGCTCGACTTCCCCGCCGAAGCGCGCGTTGGCCAGCCGTTCGCTGGTATAGGCCTGAACCGTGCGGATGGCGCCGACCAATTCCGAAGCATAGGCCGTCGCATCCGCCAGCGTGTCCTGCGCATTGCGTGACAGTCGCCTGACCCAGCGCCCGAATGCGACCAGCGGAATCACGATAACGGGAATCGCGAGCAGCACGAACCCCGAAAGCCGGGGGCTCGTGAACACCATCATCGCCGTCGCGCCGATGAACAGCATCAGATTGCGTAGCGCGATCGAGACCGATGCCCCGACCGCGGACTTGATCTGCGTGGTATCTGCGGTCAATCGCGAAATCAGTTCACCGCTGCGCGCTGAATCAAAGAACGCCGGCGACAGCGACATCAGATGCCCGAACACGTCGCGCCGTAGATCGGCGACGATGCGCTCGCCGATGGTCATGACCAGGTAATATCGCGCCGCGCTGGCGCCTGCCAGCACAGCCACCACGGCGATCATCACGCTGAAGTAGCGGTTGATCATGGCGATGCCTTCCGGAGAGAACCCGAAGTCGATCATCCGACGCACCGCGACCGGTACTATCAATGTGGTGAGCGCCGCGATCGTCAATGCGATCAAGGCTAGGATCGCGCGGCCGCGGTAACGACCGACGTAGGGCGCCAGCGCCAACAGCGGCCGCAGCCGAGCGCGTTTGAGCGGCGACTGCATCAGCGGCGCTTCGATCGAGGATGTCTGCGATGGCTCCACGCCGACGCTGGCAAGCTTTTCGCCAGCCCGGTGTTCAAGCCGCTCCACTGCGCTCATGAGATCTCGACCAATCGCTCCGCCCCTCCCCAGATAGGCCCCACCGCCGGCAGAGGCAAATCCTTGGAATTTGCGGGCGATTCCGGCACCTAGCTGGCTTGTTTCGGGGGCTTTGCTGCGTTATAGAGCGGCCCAAATCCGTCCCCGATATATTGACGCAGAGGCGCCGGCGCGCCGAAGGATATGCCATGAAGCCTGAAATTCATCCGAATTATCATACGATTACGGTCGTGATGACCGATGGCACCGAATACCAGACGCGCTCGACCTGGGGCAAGGAAGGCGACAAGCTGAACCTCGATATCGACTCCAAGTCACATCCGGCCTGGATTGGCGGTGCCCAGCAGCTGCTCGATCGAGGCGGGCGCGTGTCGCGGTTCCAGAAGAAGTTTTCGGGCTTTCTTAAAAAGGATTAACGCCTAGTTTGGCAGTTCGTGCGCGATCTGAAAACGCCTCCGTTCGGGGGCGTTTTTCGTTTGAAGAAAAAATTCACGCGCGCCAACCGACGCAAGCGGCGCCGGCGGCGATGATGCAACAGGCCGCGATCCGAAGCCGGGTCAGCCGCTCGTTGAGAAAGACGGCTCCGAGCAGGGCTGCGAACACGACGCTGGTTTCGCGTAGCGCCGAGATCGCGCCCATGGCGTTTGCCTGCATCGCCCAGATGATGGCGCCGTAGGCTGCGAGCGAGATCAGGCCGCCACTGGCCGCCTTGACGCCTTCCGCCATCGGCAGCGCGAAAATCGCGCGCTTGCCGCGGACCCAATACCAGAGCGGCAGCAGAAGAAAGAACGCGAACATGCCGCCGGTATAGGCGATCCAGTTGCCGGAGGCCCGCACGCCGATGCCGTCGATGACGGTGTAAGAGGCAATGCTGATGCCGGTCGCCAACGCCCAGGGCAAATTCATCGCATGCAGGCGGCCCTTCGCCAACGCCAGCATGAAAATGCCAATGCACACCAGGCCGATACCGATGGAGCCGAGCACATCCATCCACTCGGCTGCAAACAGACTGCCGCCGAGCGCGACCAGCGCCGGCGAGGACCCGCGGGCGATCGGATAGGTCTCGCCGAGATCGCCGCTGCGATACATGCGCACCAGCAGCGCGTTATAAACCAGATGAATGAGACCCGAGGCGATCACGTAAGCCGTCGCCAATGACGGCAGGCCTGCGATGGCCATCATCGCAAGGCCCGCGATACCGACCGTGATGTTCATGATCAGCATCGATTGGCCACGATCGACGCCGCCGCGCAGCAACGCGTTCCAGCTCGCGTGCAGGAACGCGGCTGAAAGCACCAGCAGGATGGAGAAAGGCGTCAGCAAAGCCGGATCATCGCGAATGACTTTGATGCCGGTTTCATTCGCGCCCTTAAGCCGGCGGAACGGAGCGATCCAGCGGTGATATTATCGCTCGAACGCCGCCTTGAGGCGGTTGAGCTGCGGCACCAGCGGATTGCCGATCGCCGCGCGTTCGGTCACCGGCGCGTGAATGGTGGTATCAAGGCGGCGGACCTTGCCTTGCAAGATCATCGAACGGGCAATCAGCTTCTGCAGTTGCAGCGGCAGCTTCTCGATCATGTCTTCGGGGCCGGGGTCGGCGGCGCTCAGCTTGACCTTGGTCTTTTCGCGATTGGCCTGAGTCAGCGTCATCTCGCCTTCTTTGACGGCACGATGGAGCAGCAGCCAGGAGGCCAGTTGCATCAGGCGGGTGGTGAGCCGCATGCTTTCGGTGGCGTAAGTGAGGCTAACGGATCGCTCCAGCGCCTTGGCATCGGTGCGCCCAGCGCCGTCGAGATACGCGGCGGTTTCTTCAACGAGATCCATGCCTTCCCGGAACAAACTGCCGAACGCCGCGGAATTCGTGAGCCGTTCGCTGAACTGGACGAGCGCCGTTTCGGCTTGCGAGCGATCCGACATGGTTTAAGGCCTCACGCTACTGTTTACGCTGCCGGGCGCTGTGAACGCGCGGGCTTATGATGAACAAATCATTGCGCGCGGCGGGCGGAGAGTCCAGCCGCAAGCTTGAATATGGTTTCCAGCAGGGGTGAGGTGACGCGAAAAAAAGAGCCGCCGTTACCGGCGGCTTTTTAAAGTTGATAACAGGGAGGCGTCAAACAGAGTGACAGGAGCCACTCGGTGTCCAAATGAGGACAATACAGGTCATAGAAGGGAAAGCTTAATGGATGGTAAATGAATCAACTTTTTCGGTTTTCGTTTGCCATGTCGGCCACTGGCCGAGTCGGCGTCGATCCACTCTCGTTCATATCGCTGCGTCGTGAGCACAAGCCTGCCTTGACTGCAGAATCTTCGTCTAGCATCGCTTACGTCTTGAAAAAGCTGTTCGCCGCATCCTTTGAAGCGCGCTTCTTGCCCATCGCCACCTGCAGTCGCTCGATCTCGGACGTCATCAGCGCGATCCGTTCGGCAAGTTCCTCGACGGAGAGCAGCGACAGATCCTGCCCGATCTCGTGAGTGACCTTCTTCCTCGGCTTGTCATCATCCTCAATCGCCATGCGTGCTCCTTGGTCCCCGAGGCCTTCAGAGGCGGTTGCCAGCGCGAGCGCCGCTGGCTAATCAGATGGCCCTTCGTTCCCGCGTTTCGCAAGGACAAACCATGGAAAAGCTGCCCGCGCAAATGACCGTCATCGGCATCAGCAAGCCGGGCAGCCCCGAGGTTCTTGTGCCGGAAACCCGTCCCGTGCCCGCGCCCGGCGCGGGAGAAATCCTCATCAAGGTCGCAGCCGCGGGCGTCAATCGCCCGGACGTGGCGCAGCGGTCCGGCTCCTATCCGCCGCCGCCTGGCGCCAGCGATTTACCCGGACTCGAGGTGGCGGGCGAAGTCGTCGCGCTCGGCACGGGAACCGTCAGGCACAAGCTCGGCGACAAGGTGATGTCGCTGGTGGCTGGCGGCGGTTACGCGCAATATTGCATCGCGCAGGATGCCCAGGCCATGGCGGTGCCGCCGACGCTGTCAATGCTGGAAGCAGGCGCTATTCCTGAAACGCTGATGACGGTCTGGCACAATGTGTTCGAGCGCGGCGCGCTGAAGCCCGGGGAGACGCTTCTGATCCATGGCGGATCATCCGGAATCGGCACCATGGCGATCCAGCTCGCCAAAGCGTTCGGCTCGAAAGTGATCGTCACGGTTGGCTCGCAGCAAAAGGCCGATGCCTGCCTGAAGCTCGGCGCTGATGGCGCCATCAATTACAAGACGCAAGACTTCGTCGCGGAAGTAAAAACCGCAACTGGCGGCACCGGCGTCGAAGTCGTTCTTGATATGGTCGGCGGCGATTACATCGAACGCAATTACGACGCGGCGGCGGTCGATGGTCGCGTGGTTCAGATCGCTCTGCTTGGAGGGCCAAAGGCAAACGTCAATTTCGCCAAGCTGATGATGAAAAGGCTCCACCACACCGGTTCGACGCTTCGGCCCCGTAGTAATGCGGACAAGGCCGCGATGGTCGCCGCGATCGAAGCGAAGGTGATGCCGCTGTTGCGCGAGGGACGCGTAAAACCCCTGATGGACAGTACATTCCCGCTTGAACAAGCGGCGGAGGCGCACCGGCGCATGGAGACCAGCGAACATATTGGCAAAATTGTGTTAGCAGTTTAACGCTCGCGAGCGAAGCGCGGGCGGAAACCCTTTGAATTGCTTCGCTTTCATGTCATTTATCCGGCCACCGGATTTTTGCTTCGTCCGGAAACGTTGGCGATCGCGGAGAACCGACATTGCGTCTGATCAGGTGCCTTGCGCTGCTCGCGCTGGGCCTCGTGATTTTTTCCGCCGCGCAGCCGGCGCGTGCGATCGACGCCGTCAGCGTCCGCAGCGACGCGCCCGCCATCGATCTGACCGCTGTGCTCGACCACCAACGCAGCGAAACCGACCGTATCCAGGTTTCCACCGCTCCCGGTACCGACGGCATTGTTCGCCGGATCGAGGTCCGCGCTCGCGAAGGCGGACAGAACTGGGTGGTTTTCGCGCTCGCGAACAACACTGACGACCAGCTCGATCGACTGATCGTTGCACCTCATTACCGGATCGTGTCCTCGGGACTTCTGTGGCCCGATCTCGGGATGTCCCGTATTTCGACCATCACGCCCTCGAGCGGCGATCGACCGGAGCGCCAGGAGAGCGCGACCGCTGACATCTTCCGCATCACCCTTGATCCCGGCGCCGTCATCACCTTTGTCGCCGAATTGCGCACCGACAAGTTGCCGCAGCTCTATCTGTGGGAGCC
>JAICIT010000196.1 GCA_025960445.1 Bradyrhizobium sp.
CAAACGCTGAACATTGGCGTTGGACTGCTGAGTTCAATCGTTACGCTGGGATCCTTTGTCGTTATTCTTTGGGGCCTCTCTTCGACCGCGCCGCTGCACATTTTAGGTCGTGAGTTCGAGATACCAGGCTATCTGGTGTGGGGCGCGCTGATCTATGCAATCTTCGGAACGGCATTGACGCAGTGGATCGGGTCGCCCCTGGTCAGCCTTGATTTCCAACAGCAACGCTTCGAAGCCGATTTCCGCTTCAACCTGGTTCGGGTCCGAGAGAACTCCGAGCAAATCGCGCTGCTGCAAGGCGAGACTGCCGAGCGGCAACGGCTTTCGGATCGATTCGGCCGGGTGGTCGGAAACTGGTATCGGATCATGTGGCGGACCAAGCGGCTCACGGCCTTTACCGCGAGCTATTCACAGGCGGCGGTGATCTTCCCGTATATTCTGGTCGCGCCAGCCTACTTTGCTAACAAGATCCAGCTCGGCGGCATGATGCAGACCGCATCCGCCTTCTCCAGCGTGCAACAATCGTTGTCGTTCTTCGTATCCACGTATCGGACGCTCGCGGAATGGCGAGCTGTCGTCGCGCGTCTCGACGGATTCGAGACCTCGATCAAGAACGCGGAGGTGGTGGCTAGCAGCACGGATTCGATCGACGTCGTTCCATCAACAGGCAGCCGCAATATCGACCTGAAGCAGCTTCTGATTAGACTGCCGAATGGTACGCCGCTAGTTTCTGCCCAGAGCTTCAGCATACGTGGCAATGAGCGCACCTTGGTCACCGGCCCGTCGGGCGCCGGCAAGTCGACGCTGTTTCGCGCCCTTGCCGGCATTTGGCCGTTCGGCAGCGGATCGATCACGATCCCTGCAAAAGCGAGCTTGATGATGCTGCCGCAGCGCCCGTATTTTCCGGTCGGTTCACTCAAGGCTGCCATCGTCTACCCGGCCGAACCGGAAGCGTTCCGTTCGGATCAGGTTGCGGATGCCGTCATGGCGGTAGGACTGCCGCAGCTCGCATCCAAACTCGAGGAGGATGCGCATTGGAATCGCATGCTGTCGCTGGGCGAGCAGCAGCGCCTCGGGCTCGCACGGGCGCTATTGCATCAGCCGCAATATCTTTTCCTCGACGAGGCCACGGCCTCGCTCGATGAAGCCTCGGAGGAGGCGCTTTACGCGCTGCTTGAAAAGAAATTGCCCGCGGCCACCATCGTCTCGATCGGTCATCGCTCAACGCTTGAGGCCTTCCACCAGCGCAAGGTCGCGCTAGCGCGCGACGGCGATCGATTTGCGCTGCCGAATCGAAGCGAAGCTATCAAACCGGCTAGGGATGCTCCCCTGGTTTGAAGCGGCGGCTTTCTAGATCGAGCGACAAAAAATAAGCCAGAGCCCGATTCTGACTGACTCAGAACCGATCAGGCTCCGCATCTAGGTAGATCGCCGATCCTGGCGACCGCTGACCGGAGTCGAACGCGCGGCAATGTCGGCCGAGAGTGAAATGAAGGTCTTTTCGCCGCACTGGCATTTGAGCAGGTGAAACGTTCGCCCGGTCGGCGGGTCAAGCATGCTGGAAACGCGCCTCGGCTCGCTCCCGCATCTCTCGCAGCAGGCGGCCATCGGTTCTGGAGCGCGAATCACTGCTTGCATGTCGAGAATGGAATCGCCGCCAGCCCGCAAACACAACTAGTCTTTTCAAAAGAACTAAAAAAATAAGGGGCGGCAAATCGCTTTGCCGCCCCTTGTTTTCGAAAGCGCGGCTTACTTCAAATTGGTCATCGCCGTCAGGTCAGCCGAGAGCTTCACGATACCCGCCGCGCCGCACCAGTTTGAGCCGAAGCCTCCTGGATTGATTGGCGTCACGAACGACGGGCTGAAGTTGGTTGTGGTGTGATCGCTGGTAAATGCGTTGCAGCTAGCCTTGGAGAGGTTGGTATCGGAATAGCGCAGGTCAAGCGTGAACACCTTGTAGGTGAAGCCGACACCGATATTCCAGGTGTTGTAGCTGGGCTCGGGAATGCCGGCCGAAAAATTGGCCAAAGGACTGACAACGCCATAAAACGAGTCAGACGTGCCGAACCACTGACGGCCGAACTCGCCCGAGACATACATTCCGACGCCGCTCGGGCCGAAGGTCGTGGTCGGGGCAGTCCACTTGCCGGTGATTGATGCGTAGTTGCCCCACGCGCCGGTGTTCAGGAAATTCGGCGAATAGTACTCGTTGGCGCCGATCTGAAATTGATCGTTGAGCGTCACGTTGACCTTGGCGTAACCCTCGTAAAAGCTTGCATTAGCCTTGGCCACGTTGCCGTTGAGCGGCAAGTTTCCGTTCTGAATGCACTGGAAGGAGGAGTCCGGGATGCCGGAGCCAGGAAATGCCGCCGAGTTGAAGCATTGCCCACCCGGATAGAGATAGCCCCACAGGCCGAAGTCGAAGGCAAACATTCCGAAGGTCGGCCGGATACCGCCGTAGATGTCGACCTCTGCGGCGGCGCGGTTCGGAAACGAGATGCTCTCGAAGGAGCTTCCGACATATAGCTGCAGGTCCTTTGTCACGTTGTAGCGCGGCTCAAAATAAGCGGCCACCGACGGTTTGTGGTTGGACTGGGTGATGCCGCGGAAAATGTAGTCGTTCATGATCGCGCTGCCGAAGGCGATATCCCACGGCTCAAATGCAGGCGGTGGCGGAGCCTTCAATGCTTTGAGCGACATGTCCGCGCCGAAAGCGGAAGCCGAAACCATCGTCAGCGCTGTCGCCAACAAAACTATTTTCTTCATGACGATCCCCACCAGATTGAAAGGTCAGTCTGATTCCGGCGCCCCCGAGGACAAGCGATAATCGACTGCAGGCAAATCGGTAACCTGAGTTCAATCTGGAACGCGCCATCAGAGCCGTGAAGCAAAAATGACGGGCATTTGCCGCCTTCTTGGGCGTTCTGGCCACCTTGGCGAAGGTAGTTGCAGGGTGTTGCATTCCGACAACAAGTGCGGAAGTTTTTTCGAAGCCCCGAGACCCGGTCACCACCTGAACGAGATGAGCTGCACGGAGACAAGAAGGGCGGGTCAGCTCGCACACCGATCGATTCGGCGTCGCTGACAGCGGGGCGCCAAAAGCAAAAGGCCGCAGCGCGGGGGCGCTGCGGCCTTGAGCCAAACGCTTGTGCGTCGGTCAGTGCTCGTTATCGCCGTCGCTGGCCGAGCCAGAGGAGTTCTCTGTCGAATGTCCCCATGAGGGCGCAGCCGGCGTGGCCCAGCTCGGGGCCGGAGCGGGAGATGGTGCAGCGGCAGGAGCTGGCGCAGCTTTTGGCGTCCGCTTCGCGGCTGATTTCTTTGCCGGCGACTTGCCGGCGCTCGCCTTTTTGGCTGACTTCCTGCCTGCTTTTTTAGCTGACTTCCTCGGCGCAGCCGCCTTGGACTTCTTGGCGGATTTCTTTGCAGACCTGGCCTTCTTTGCCGATTTTTTTGAAGACTTCTTCGCTGATTTTTTCTTGGCCATCACAGAACTTTTCCTGCCCTTTTTGGCCTTCTTGCCAGCTTTCTTCTTTTTGCCTTTAGCCATCGTGATCCTCCTGTTGCCGCCCATCAATGTCCATCGAGCGTTCAAGTCGTCCGCCTCATGCGTGAGGCTCTTTCAATCAGGTCAATCCTGGTCTCGGACCGCCTGTCGCCCAATCGAGAAGCTCAATCGTGTGCACTACAGGAACTGACGTGCCGCCGGCGATCTGCACCATGCATCCAATGTTGCCTGCGGCAATCATGTCCGGCCTTACCGTCGCAATGTTGGCGACCTTTCGGTCGCGCAATTTGTTCGCAATGTCAGGCTGGAGAATGTTGTAGGTCCCCGCCGAACCGCAACACAAATGGCTCTCGGGCACATCTTTCACCACGAATCCGCTCTTGGAAAGCAATTCTTTCGGAGCTTGCGTTATTTTCTGTCCATGCTGCAGAGAACAGGCCGAGTGATAGGCGATCACCATGCCGCCCGGTTGCTGCGCGGGCTGCAGCGACATGTCCTTGACATACTCTGTGATGTCCTTGGTCATCGCAGAAATTCTCGCGGCCGCCGCCGCGAAATCGCGATCAGAACGCAGCATGTACCCGTAATCCTTGATTACGGTGCCGCAACCCGACGTGGTCACCAGGATGGCGTCGAGGCCGTTTTGCTCGGCTTCCTTGACCCAGACGGTGACATTGGCGCGGGCACGCGCCAATGCGTCGTCGTCCCTTCCGAGGTGGTGGGAAAGCGCCCCGCAGCATTGTTCGTCCTTGACCAGCACCACCTCGACGCCGTGACGCGTCAAGAAGTTGATGGCGGCCTGGTTGATTCGCGGACCCAACACCTGCTGGGCACAGCCCTGCAGCAGAGCGACCCGCCCCAGTTTCTTGCCACGTGCGGCAAATACATTTCCGCCTGCCGGTCCCGGCGACGGCAGGGACGCGGGTGCAAGCGCCAGCATGGCTCTAACCCGGCGCAACAAACCCGGATTTGCCGGGTCGACCTCGCGGGTTGGCAGCAGCGCGCCCAGCCATCGGCCGCACCGCGCCAGGATCATGGATACCCGAAACCAGCCCGGACGCGGTAATATCCAGGCAAGAACGGCCCGAAGCGCGCGATCCGTAACCGGTCTCGTATATTCCTTTTCGATTCTCACCCGCGCCTGATCGACCAGATGCATGTAATTCACCCCGGACGGGCAGGTCGTCATGCAGGCGAGGCACGATAGACACCGATCGATGTGCTTGACCACCTCGGCGGTTGGCCGCTGGTTTTTCTCCAGCATCTCCTTGATGAGATAGATCCTGCCGCGCGGGCTATCGAGTTCATCCCCGAGCAGCACGTAAGTCGGACAGGTCGCCGTGCAAAATCCGCAATGCACACAGGCGCGCAAAATCTTGTCGGCTTCCGCAATATCGGGATTGGACAGTTGGGCGGGACTGAACTCGGTTTTCATGCCACGGAATCTCGTTTCATCCGACCACGGTTCAAGATGGCCTTTGGATCGAAGCTCTGACGGACCCGTTCGCTCAGGGCAGCGAGCCCGGCAGGCTGCGGATGGAATACATCGAGGTTGCGGCGCAGTTCATCCGATGCGCGCACCAATGTGGCGTGGCCGCCAGCGGCATTGACGTGACGACGTACCAGGGCCGCGTGAGCGTCCGGTCTCGGAGGCAGTGCTGCCCAGATCAGGCCGCCGCCCCAATCGTACAATACGTCGCCCCCGGTCTCCTGCGACAGGCGTTGGCCCAGCGCGCCTCCAGAGGCTGGCGGACAAACGATTCGCCACACCGGCCAAGCTC
Organism: Bradyrhizobium sp.; assembly: GCA_025960445.1. GTDB lineage: Bacteria > Pseudomonadota > Alphaproteobacteria > Rhizobiales > Xanthobacteraceae > Bradyrhizobium. Next base: position 5,287 of record JAICIT010000196.1, read on the forward strand.
CCAACGCGCCATTAGCGGCGAGCGGCAGGATGTCGCGAACAGAACTCCAGATGAGCGCGGAGGCAGCGTCTGCGATGATTTGAGTCGACCCGAACGGCGCCAGCAGACCGCCGAGCGCGGCTGCACGATGCTCAACTGAGGCTGAGATGCCCTCCAGCCGCAACAAGGTCAGCGCTTGTGATGGCGATCCAAGCTCACTGAGCCCATTTGCCGGTGCTTGAAGCGCGGACTTCGGCACGTGCGCTGCACCGGACACATCGAATGGGGAGCCCAACCCTGCTGTCATCGCCCGGTTTGCGGCGATGTGATCGAGGCCGTGCAGCACCAACGTCCGCTCGCTCTCCGGTCGCGGCATTACCTTGAGCGTCACCTCGGTCATCACAGCCAGTGTGCCCCACGATCCCGCCAGCAATTTGCACAGATCATAGCCGGTGACATTCTTCACAAC
>JAICIT010000197.1 GCA_025960445.1 Bradyrhizobium sp.
CGCTCGATATGGTCGGCGGTTCGTGAGAAGTCGTAGGGCGAGCCAACCAGCGGACACAATGGCGGCACCACGTAGTACTCGATATCCGGAGCAAGTCCTTCCAATTCGGCAACCAACTGACGGGCGATCAGGAGGGTCAGCGCATGCAACGCATTGGCGACCGCGCCGACTGGCGGCGTATGTGTCGAGCAGGCGTAGCCGGTCGGCAGAACGATCAACCGTCGCGCGCCCTTCGCGACCGCGACCCTGATCGGCGTGTTCGAGGAGATCGCGCCGTCCGCCAAATAGAAATCCTTGTACCGGACCGGAGCGAAAGCGCCGGGTATCGCGGTGGAGGCGATGATCGCCTGAACCGCGGGACCATCCGAGAGCACCACGCTGTCGCCCGAAACAATATCCGTCGTGACAATGTGAACCGGTAGCTTGGCATCCTGCAGATCGCGATACGGCAGATTGTCGTCGAGCAGTTTCTGAATCCCGTCATGTGGAATCAGGAAATCGCGGCGCCAGAGAAATCCCAGCAGCGTTCGCCAGGTGACCGGAAAGACATCGTGCCGCTGCAAGCCGCGCCAGATCGTCTCCAGTTGCAGAACGCCTTTCAGCGTGGGATCGCCAGCGTAATAGGCGCCGTTCAAGGCGCCGACGCTGGACCCAACCACCATGTCCGCCGATATGTCGTGGGCAGCCAGCGAATGCATCATGCCGACCTGAATCGCGCCAAAGCTGCCGCCACCGGCGAACACAAACGCCGTTTTGGCCGATTCGGCTTGATCAGATACCAGGGAAATGTCGTTCGCTCCCGCACGGACGCGCGCGGAAACGTCGCGCGATCCCGGCTGTGGTTATAGCAGCCGAGGGAGTGTCCGCGCCATCAACAATGATTGTTGACCGCGCGCATATCGATTGATCGGACGCCTGAGAGCGGTGCAGCGGCTCGGAAAATCAACGTTCCACGAACGCCTTCTCGATCACGAAATGGCCGGGCTCGCTGTTGCTGCCCTCGACAAAGCCACTCGCCTCGAACATCTGCCGAAGCTCTTCCAGCATCGCCGGGCTGCCACACATCATGATGCGGTCGTTTTCAATATCGAGCGGCGGCTGGCCGATATCGTTAAACAATTGTTCTGATGTGATCAGGTCGGTGATGCGGCCGCGGTTGCGGAACGGCTCGCGGGTGACGGTCGGATAATACGAAAGCTTGTCGGTCAGGAGCTGCCCGAATAATTCGTCCTCCTGCAACTTCTCCACCAGTTGCTCGCCGTAGGCGAGCTCGGAAACCTGTCGGCAGCCGTGCACGAGAACGATGGATTCGAACCGCTCGTAAACGTCGGGGTCCTTGATCAGGCTGGCGAACGGCGCCAGACCCGTTCCGGTCGACAACAGCAATAGGCGCTTGCCCGGAATCAGATTGTCGGAGATCAGCGTGCCGGTGGCCTTGCGGCCGACCAGGATGGTATCGCCCTGCTTGATTTGCTGTAGTCTCGAGGTCAGCGGCCCGTCGGCAACCTTGATGCTGAAGAACTCCAGCTCGTCCTCGTGGTTCGCGCTGGCCATGCTATAGGCGCGCATCAGCGGCCGGCCATCGACCTCCAGCCCGATCATGGCGAACTGGCCGTTGAGGAAACGAAAGCCAGAATTGCGGGTCGCGGTGAAGCTGAAAAGGGTATCGGTCCAGTGCCGGACTGAAAGAACTTTCTCTCTATGGAAGGCGCTCATGTGTTCTGTTTTTTCCGATTGGTCTGACGTAGAACGAACGGGCTGCGCGGCCTCAAAGGAGGCAAAAACCCCTGCGGTGATTGAGGATTTCGCGTTTCAAGTAACGCAATATCGCAGATAGTCAACCAGGATGGACGCGCAACTGACCTGCCGGAAATCGTCGAAATTCATCTACCGTCAACACTCGATAGATTTCGTCACCGGCCAACCGGAGAGGCGCAATTACCTTGCTGAATCCGGCGCGTTGCTGGCACTAAGTTGCGGAGAGCAAGCTGAGATCTAGCCTGCCACTTGGGATCCACCTGGGACGAACCAGTCATGCTTAACGGCTCACGCATATTCCTCGAAGCCATAAGGAAATACTGCGCTACGCACGGCATTCAAATCGAGTTCAGATCGGCGGGATGGCTGGCGGTGATGCGGCGCGGAGCCAAGCAACATCTGGCATTTGGATATGATCTTGGACTGAACAGTTCGGTTGCGCACCGGATCGCGAACGACAAGGCCGCGACAGCGGAGGTTTTGCAGGCCTGCGGTATTGCCTGCGTGCCGCACGCGGTGTTTTTCAATCCGCAAATGAACGAGGTCATGCGTCCGCAAGCGTCATGGAAAGCGATGATTGCTCTTCTGAGGGAGAATCCGAGCGGCGTCGTCGTTAAGCCGAATGAAGGCACAAGCGGCAACTCCGTATTCAAGGTTTCCACCGAGCCTGAGCTTGAACTTGCCGCGCACAGGATTTTCTCGTCAAATCCCAGTCTCGCGATTTCGCCTTGGCTCGATATCCAAGACGAGGTCCGCGTGGTGCTGATGGATCACCGCCCGCTTGTCGTTTACAGCAAGAGCCGGCCCGCAATCGTGGGTGACGGCGTCCGCTCGGTACTTGAACTGGCGCTTGCGGACACGCCTTCCGAGAGCCGGTCGACCGTGTTTAACGACATGATCGACGATCTTGATAGCGCCACTCTGAACAGCATTCCACCGCGCGGCGAGCGACGGGTATTGGGCTGGCGCCATAACCTCGACAAGGGAGCGCAACCGGTTCTTCTCGGGGAAGGAAAAATCCGGGACGATTGTGCGGAACTCGCCGCACAAGCCGCGAATGCGATCGGAATCCGGTTCAGCTCGATCGACGTTGTCAAGGTCAACGGCGCTTGGAAGATCCTCGAAATCAATTCGGGGGTCATGATGGAGGCACTGGGCAGACTGCATCCTGAACTGGTCTACGCCGCCTACGGCGCGGCCCTGGACAAGGTTTTCGAGTAAGCCAAGCTAATTGCTCGATGCGTCGCTATCGTTGAGGACCTTGAAGGCTTCTTCGAGTTGCGGGGAAATCTCGACGTTGAGCTTTTCGCCGGTGGGGAGGCGCGACACGAACCATTTGTTGTACAGCGGGATCAGATCGCGGTTCGAACCGAGCTTGCGAAACGCCCGTTCCACCACGGCCGCCATCTGCGGCTCGCCCTTGCGAAACATGATGCCGTAAGGATCGTAGGACAGATAATCGCCGGTGACCCGAAACGAGTTCTGCGCCTTGTGCCGCGCGATCAGACCGTAAAGCAGGATATCGTCGGTCGCGAACGCGTCGGCCTTTCCGTCCACCAGCTTCTGGTACGATTGTTCGTGATCATCGGCGGTGACGATGCTCATTCCGAGCGCAAACTTCTTGTCCAGCGCATGTATCGCCTGTTCGTTGGTCGTGCCCTTCGTCACGACGACCGTTTTACCCTGCAGGTCTTTCGGCCCCGAGATCGGCGAGGCTTTGGGCACCATCAGCTTGGTGCCGGCCACGAACATGAGAGGCGAGAACGCCACCAGCTTGCCGCGCTCGGCATTCGCTGTGGTCGATCCGCATTCGAGGTCGATTTTGTTCTGCGTCACCGCCGGAATTCGGTCGTCGGAGGTGACCTTGACATATTCGATGCGCAAGTCGGCGTCGTCGACTTCCGCGCCGATCTCATCGACGATGGCCTGGCAAAGCTCCAGGCTGTATCCGATCGGCCGGTTGGCCTGATCGAGAAATGAAAACGGCGGCGAGCTCTCGCGATAGCCGAGCCGCACCACATGCGTCCTTTTGATGTTGGCAAGCGTCGGGCTCAGGCCTTCGCTGCCACCGGTCTGCGCTGCGGCGGCCGTCGTCATTAAAACCAGGGCCGCGAGCACGATGGTCGCCGGCACGCAGCGCCTCAGGAGATAGCCCATGGCTCACCTCCTAAGCAGGGCCGGCCTGCAGGCCCGGCAGTTCACCGGGGATCAGGTCCGGCGGCACGGCGTCATCGGGACCAAGCGCGGGCTCCGGCGCCAGTTCGCCCTCCCACTTCGCGACGACGGAGGTCGCGAGCGAGTTGCCGATCACGTTGGTGGCACTGCGTCCCATGTCAAGGAAGGTATCGATTCCCATGATCATCAGCAGGCCCGCCTCGGGAATTCCGAACTGGCTCAAGGTCGAGGCAATCACGACCAGGGAAGCGCGGGGCACGCCCGCCACGCCTTTTGAGGTGATCATCAACGTGGCCAGCATCGCAAGCTGCGTGCCGAGCGACATTTCGATGTGATAGGTCTGCGCGATGAAGATGCTGGCAAACGTGCAATACATCATCGTGCCGTCGAGGTTGAAGGAATAGCCGAGCGGGAGCACGAAGCTCGAGATCCGGGATGAGGCGCCGAAACGGTTGAGGCCCTCCAGCGTCTTGGGATAGGCGGCTTCCGAACTCGCCGTCGAGAACGCGATCATCAGCGGCTCGCGGATCAAATGCAGCAGGCGGCTGTATCTGGGGCCGATAACGACGAAACCGACGACCACAAGTATGGCCCACAAGATCAGCAGCGACAGATAGAAGCCGCCCATGAAGACCACTAGCTTCCACAATACGCCAAGACCGTTCTTCGACACGGTTGCCATGATCGCCGCCCAGACCGCGATCGGAGCGAACAGCATCACGTAACCTGTGACCTTCAGCATGATATGACCGAGGTCATCGATCACTGAAAGTATCTGCTTGGAGCGCTCCGGCATCGCGCCGAGTGCCACCGAGAAGAACACCGCGAACACCACGATCTGCAGGATTTCGTTCTGCGCCATCGCATCCGCGATCGAGGTCGGAATCAGGTGCGTCAGGAATTTCTCGATCGAGAACGCCGATACGGGCAATCCCGTCGCTTGCGCCTTGTCCGGCAGCGTGCCCGGGAAATTCGCGCCCGGCTGCAAAAGATTGACCATGATCAGGCCGAGCAGCAGCGAGACAAATGAGGCGCTGACAAACCAGCCCATGGTCTTGGCGAATATCCGCCCAAGCTTGGCCCCGGTTCCCATATGGGCGATGCCGCCCACCAGCGTCGCAAACACCAGAGGCGCGATGATCATCTTGATCAGCCGCAGGAACAACATCGCGATCAGGTTGACCGCCGCCGCAATGTCGGCCCGGCTGTCGGGAAGATAGCTGAACACCAGCGTGCCCATCACGATGCCAAGCGCCATCGCGATCAGGATGTATTGCGTAAACCTGTTCGACATTTCAAAGCCCCCCAACTCCGGCAGGTGGGGAGTTTGGCACATCTCCGTCCCGACGCAACAAGCTTGACGAGCCGATCCCGTTAGCCTCCAAATTCCCGATTGAAATCAAACTCCGGTGCGCGGCGGCACCGGCAGCGCGATTATTTCTGCTCAAACGAATTTACTACGCGCTCGCCGCATCATAACGGCTGGAAATCGGGAGAATGTCATGAGCAAGGGTGTCAATCGTCAGGTGCTGCTGGTCGAAAAGCCGGCGGGAAAACTCGGCCCCGAGCATTTCAGCATGTCCGAGACGGCCATGCCTGAACCGGCGGATGGCGAGGCGTTAGTGCGGGTGCGCTATATTTCCCTGGACGCCGCCAACCGCGCCTGGATGCACGGCGCAACCTACCGCGCGGCGGTCGAGCCGAACACAGTGATGGCCGGCGGCGGCATTGCAGAAGTCATCGCCTCGAAGGCGTCGGGGCTTGCGCCTGGCGACATCGTATTCGGCGACACC
>JAICIT010000198.1 GCA_025960445.1 Bradyrhizobium sp.
AGCATCAGTACCCGCATTCCTGGCGCTCGAAAAAACCGGTGATCTTCCGCAACACGCCGCAATGGTTCATCGCGATGGACAAGGACATCGCTGCGGACGAGAAAGCCAGACCCGGCGACACGTTGCGTGCCAGGGCATTGAGCGCGATCTCCCTGACGCAGTGGGTGCCGGCCACGGGCCAAAATCGCATCAACGGCATGATCCAAAGCAAGCCCGATTGGGTGCTTTCGCGCCAGCGTGCCTGGGGTGTGCCGATCGCCGTGTTCGTTCGAGAAAAGGGCGACGGCACGGCCGAAATCCTGCGGGACGAAGCCGTGAACAAGCGCATCACCGACGCTTTCGAGCAGGAAGGCTCCGATGCCTGGTACATGGATGGCGCACGCGAGCGTTTCCTCGGCTCGCTTGCCAACGAGGAGTGGAAGAAGGTGGACGATATCTGCGACGTCTGGTTCGATTCCGGCTCGACGCATGCATTCGTGCTGGAAGATCCCGCACACTTTCCGAGCCTCGCCGGCATCAAGCGCAAGGTCGACGGCGGTGATGATACGGTGATGTATCTGGAAGGCTCCGATCAGCATCGCGGCTGGTTTCAGTCCTCGCTGCTGGAAAGCTGCGGCACCCGTGGCCGGGCGCCGTTTGACGTCGTGCTCACCCACGGCTTCACTCTGGATGAGAACGGCCGCAAGATGTCAAAGTCGGTCGGCAATACAGTCGAGCCCCAGAAAGTCATCGCGCAGTCCGGCGCGGACATATTGCGGCTGTGGGTGTGTGCGACCGACTATGCGGACGACCAGCGTATCGGTCCGGAAATCCTCAAGAACACCATCGAGACCTACCGCAAGCTGCGGAATTCGATGCGCTGGATGCTTGGCACGCTGCATCACTTCAAGCCGGACGACACGGTCGCGCACGCCGACATGCCCGAACTGGAACGGCTGATGCTGCATGAACTGGCCGAACAGGGTGCCATTGTCCGCAAGGCTTACGCCGACTTCGATTACAAGACCGTGGTTGCGAGCCTCTCGGCCTTCATGAATTCCGAACTGTCGGCGTTCTATTTCGATATCCGCAAGGATGCCTTGTATTGCGATCCGCCTTCCTCGCTGACCCGTAAAGCGGCGCTCACCACGATCGATCTGATTTGCGATTCGATCCTGCGATGGTTTGCGCCGGTGCTGAGCTTCACCTGCGAGGAAGCCTGGCGGCTTTACAAGCCGAATGCCGAACCATCGGTACATCTGACGCTGTTCCCGGAAGGGCTTGAGGCGTTCCGCGACGAGAAGCTTGCCGCCAAGTGGGAGGTCATCCGCAACGTTCGTCGCGTCGTCACCGGCGCGCTCGAAGTCGAGCGCGCGGCAAAGCGCATCGGCTCGTCCCTCGAGGCCTCACCGCTGGTTTACATTTCCGACAAAAAGATATTCGACACGCTGTTCGATATCGATCTCGCCGAGGTCTGCATTACTTCGAACGCCATGGTCAGCAATGCCGAGCCACCGCCCGGAGCGTTCCGGTTGAACGAAGCCCCCGCGATCGCTGTCGTGGTCGAAAAAGCCGTGGGCGCCAAATGCGCGCGATCGTGGAAAATCCTTCCCACAGTCGGCAGCGACCCGGAATTTCCGGATGTCTCGCCGCGTGACGCGCAGGCGTTGCGTGAATGGAAGGCGCTGGGAGTAGCGGTTTGAGGTTGCGCCTCCATCCCGGGGTGATTGCCGCGCTGCTCGTGCTGGTGCTCGATCAAGCGACCAAGCTCTGGCTGCTGTTCGTCTTCGACATCGCCCACCGTGGCGCGGTCGAGGTGACGCCGTTCTTCGATCTGGTGCTGGCGTGGAATATCGGGATCAGCTTTGGCTGGTTACAGAGCGAAAACCAGCTCGCCCAGATCGCACTGATGGCGATCAAGGGGATTGCCGTGATTGCGCTCGCGATCTGGATGGCGCACTCGCGTACCCTGATCGCCACCCTCGCGCTCGGATTGATCATCGGCGGAGCGATCGGAAATGCCATCGATCGCTTTGCGTACGGAGCCGTGGTCGATTTCGCCCTCCTCCACATCCAGCTCGGGGGCAAAACCTTCAATTGGTACGTCTTTAATCTGGCTGACGTTGCGATCGTTGCGGGGGTAGCGGCCCTGTTGTATGACTCGTTCCTGGGGGCACCCGCCGCAAAAGCGCCCTGATCCCGGCTAATACGAACCCTCAATTCGTATCGGCAAGTCAGGCGCGCTCGCCCTGAATTACCTGCGGGCCACGATGAATTCGAACGGAATAATGATGCGCGACGCCAAAGCCAACGATTGGATGGTGCGGAATTCACCGGCAGGGCTGGGGCGTACTATCCGGCTTGCCCTTGTCGCTACGGGCATCGGCCTGATCATGGTCGCCGGAGCCGCGCGCGCGCAGGAAGACGACGATGACGACAAGACCTTCGAGGAAAAAATCATCGAAGGTATCATGTCCGGAATCGGCGGCACCAACATGGAAAACCGCGGCATCGAGTATCGGGAGAGGTCGCCACTTGTGGTGCCGCCCAAGCTTGATTTACCGCCGCCCGAGACGGTGAAGACCGAGATCAAGGATCCGAACTGGCCCAAAGATCCGGATGTGCAGCGCCGGAAAGCGGCGGTCGCCGCGCGAAAAAAATCCAACAAGGATCCGATGGAAGCCGCCCGTGTCCTGACCCCCGCCGAACTCAACGTCGGCAAGACGGCTCCCACAGCCCGCACCAGTAATGACCCGATACAGCCTGGAGTTTCCACCAATCCGAGCCTCAGCCCGGCGCAACTCGGATTCACGGGCGGCTTGGGCAAGCTTTTCGGCGGCGGCAACAAAATGGAGACGGCTCCGTTCACCGGCGAACCGACACGGGAATCGCTGACCCAGCCTCCGCCGGGCTACCAGACACCGTCGCCTAATTTCGCTTACGGCACCGGGCCGAAGGAGTCGCTGAACAAGGAATACAATCCGGCGGCCGGAAAATATGGCAACTAGACGCTGCGGTCTCGCGGCTTCGTGACACGTACCCGCTGCCAGACGGAGTACGGTGGTTTAGCTTCTTCACGCGCATGTTCCGGCTTAACGTCTGGCTCAAGAAGTCCCGCGTGCTCCAGAGCGTTTTGAGGCGAAGGTTCGCATCAGGAAAACGCGTCAAATCGATAGGTCATGATGTTCTTACCGCGCTACGTTATCCCGCTTTGCGCCGTCCTCTCGGCTTTCGCTTTCGCCTGCACCGGAGCCCTCGGCCAGACCACAGTGACGTCCGATCCTCCCGCCACCTTCACGCTCGGCAACGGCCTGCAGGTGGTAGTGATTCCCGATCATCGCACGCCGGTTGTCACAGAGATGATCTGGTACAAGGTCGGCTCGGCCGATGAGACGCCGGGGAAATCCGGTCTCGCTCATTTCCTCGAACATCTGATGTTCAAGGGCACCAGCAAGCATCCGGCCGGCGAATTCTCCCAGACCGTGCTGCGGATCGGCGGCAACGAGAACGCTTTCACATCGGTCGACTATACCGGCTACTACCAGCGCGTGCCACGCGACCAACTCGGCAAGATGATGGAGTTCGAAGCCGACCGCATGACCGGCCTTATTCTGAAGGACGAAAACGTGCTGCCGGAGCGCGACGTCGTGCTTGAGGAATACAACATGCGGGTTGCCAATAACCCGGAGGCGCGGCTGATCGAGCAGATCATGGCGGCGCTGTATCTCAATCACCCCTACGGCCGGCCGGTGATCGGCTGGCATCAGGAGATCGAGAAGCTCGATCGGCAGGATGCACTCGCGTTCTACAAACGCTTTTATGCTCCCAATAACGCCATCCTGGTGATTGCCGGCGACGTCGACGCCAACGAGATCCGCCCCATGGCGGAGCGAACGTTCGGCGAAGTCGCCGCTCAGCCCTCGATACCGGCGCGCCGCATTCGGCCGCAGGAGCCTGAGCCGGCCGGACCGCGCAGCGTGACGCTATCAGATGCCAGGGTCGAACAGCCCGGGCTCAAGCGCTATTATCTGGTCCCCTCTGCCGCGACCGCCGCAGCGGGCGAGAGCCCGGCACTGGATGTTCTCGCGCAACTTCTGGGCAGCGGCAGCAATTCCTATCTTTATCGCGCGCTGGTTGTCGATAAGCCGCTCGCGGTCAGCGCCAACGCGGGCTACCAGGGCACCGCGCTCGACCCGAGCCAGTTCATGATTTCGGTCTCTCCGAAACCAGGCGTGGAGTTTTCTCAGATCGAGCAGGTGATCGACAGCGTGATCGCGGACATCAAACAAAATCCGGTCCGCGCCGAGGATCTCGAACGGGTCAAGACACAACTGATCGCCGAGGCGATCTATGCGCAGGACAACCAGGCCACGCTGGCCCGTTGGTATGGCGGTGCGCTCACGACGGGATTGAGCATCACCGACATTCGAAGCTGGCCGGATCGCATCCGCGCCGTGACCGGCGAACAGGTCCGGGCCGCCGCGCAAAAATGGCTCGACAAGAAGCGCTCGGTCACCGGCTATTTGATCAAGGATATTGCAGCGAAACGCGAGGAGAAGCGCTCGTGAGTTGTTTTCGAACCGGCGCGCCGCGCTTGTCCTACATTGTTGCCGCCTTCCTGATGATACTGCCGCTTTGCTCGACGCCCTCATTCGCGGCGGCCAAAATCCAACACCTGATTTCGCCTGGCGGGATCGAAGCCTGGTTTGTGCAGGACGCCACCGTGCCGCTGATTGCGATGGAATACGCGTTCGGTGGCGGCGCGACCCAGGACCCGGTCGGCAAAGCCGGAGTTGGGAATCTGGTCGGCGACCTGCTCGATGAGGGGTCGGGCGACATGGACTCCAAGACGTTTCATGAACGGCTTGACCGCCGCGCCATCGAATTGAGCTTCAGCTCGACGCGAGACTATTTCCGCGGCTCGCTGCGCATGCTCAAGGACAACCGGGACGAAGCGTTCGATCTGTTGCGGACGTCGCTGACGTCCCCGCACTTCGATACTGCCGATGTCGAACGCATTCGCTCGCAGGTCATGTCCGGTTTGCGGCGCGACACCACCAACCCGACCTCGCTCGCCAGCCGCAAGTTCCTGGAAGTTGCCTTTGGCTCTCATCCCTATGGTCGGCAGGCCAACGGCACGTTGGAAAGCGTGGCGAAGATCGAGATCCCTGACCTCAAGGATTACGTCCGTCGCGTACTCGCAAAGGATACGCTGAAGATCGCCGTGGTTGGGGATGTCGATCCGGCCACGCTCGGCCAATTGCTTGACAAGACCTTCGGCGGATTGCCGGCCCATGCCGAGCTTACGCCCATCCCGGATATCGAAGCCGCCAAGCCGCCGAAGCGCGAGTTCATTCCACTCGATGTTCCGCAAACGGTCGTGACCTTCGGCGGCCCGGGTTTCATGCGGCACGACCCAAACTTCATGGCCGCTTACGTGGTCAATCACATCCTCGGCGGCGGCGGTCTGTCCTCGCGTCTGTACCGTGAAGTTCGCGAGAAGCGCGGCTTGGCCTATTCGGTCTATGAGTCGTTGTCCTGGATGGAACACTCCGCCCTCTTCATCGGCAACACGGGCACTCGCGCGGACCGGGCTGCCGAGACCGTCGAGGCCATCAACAATGAAGTCCGCAGGATGGGTGAGGACGGCCCGACTCAAAAGGAGCTGGATGAGGCCAAGTCCTATCTCAAGGGTTCGCAGATGCTGGC
>JAICIT010000199.1 GCA_025960445.1 Bradyrhizobium sp.
CCGGACGCTGGCGCGTCGCCAATCCGCGGGTCCGGCAGAGCTATCGCCTGAATGTCGGGACCATCGTTGAAGACACCATGCTGAAGGTCCGCCTGGTGCGTTCGCGCGGTGCTGGCGCGGGATCGACGGGCGCGTTGGCGCGCGGGGGCCGGATGCTCGGCGAGATCGAAGAGGCCTTCATCGAGGGCCTGGTGATCGGAGACACGTTTGTGTTCGGCGGCGAAGTGGTTCGCTACGAGGCGCTTGTCGAGGACCAGGTTTACGTTTCGCGCGCCAATGACAGGGATGCCAAGGTGCCGTCCTACATGGGCGGCAAATTTCCGCTATCGACCTATCTGGCCGAACGGGTCCGCCAATTGCTGGACAACAGGCGTGCCTGGAGTGCCTTGCCGGAGCAGGTACGCGACTGGCTTCTGCTGCAGCGGGATTTCTCGCGGGTTCCTGGCGCGCGTGAACTGCTGGTGGAAACCTTTCCCCGCGCCAACAAACATTATCTCGTTTGTTATCCCTTCGAGGGCAGGTTGGCGCATCAGACGCTTGGGATGTTGCTCACCAGACGGCTGGAACGGGGCCGCGCCCGGCCGCTCGGCTTTGTGGCCAACGAATATGCGCTCGCGATCTGGGGTTTGGGCGACCTGAGTTTCATGGTTCGCCAAGGCAAGCTGAATCTCGATCTTCTGTTCGATCCCGACATGCTGGGTGACGATCTTGAAGCGTGGCTTGCGGAATCGGCGCTGATGAAACGCACATTTCGCACCTGCGCGATAATTTCCGGGCTGATCGCGCGGCGATTCACAGGCGAAGAGAAAACCCGGCGCCAAGTGCTGTTCTCAACCGATCTGATCTATGACGTATTACGCAAGCACCAGCCGGACCACGTGTTGCTGCGCGCCGCCCGCGCCGATGCCGCGACGGGCCTGCTCGATATTCGCCGGCTCAGTGATATGCTGCTGCGAATCAAGGGACGAATCATCCACAGGGAACTTGACCGGGTTTCGCCGCTCGCGGTACCCGTCATGCTGGAAATCGGCCGCGAGTCAGTCTATGGCGAAGCTTCCGACGAGTTACTGGCCGAAGCCGCCCAGGAACTGGTGAAAGAGGCGACTGGATAGGCTGTGACGGCGCGCGCACAATCCCACCACGACGGAATGCCAGCCGCACGCGGAGCCATTCTCGAGGTGCTGGGCGTATCATTCATTGCCGATCTCTCCGGCGCGTTGTTCTGGGAAGAGCAAGGTCTGCTGGTGGTTTCTGACCTGCACCTGGAAAAAGGGTCCAGCTTCGCCCGACGTGGCGTGCTGCTGCCGCCCTATGACACCGCGGCCACGCTGGCGCTGCTGGGCATTTTAATCGGGCGTCGAAATCCCCGGATGGTGATTGCGCTCGGCGACAGCTTTCATGACAGCGACGCTCATAACCGGTTGTCCAGGGCGGACAGCGAAGCCATCGTCGCAATGCAGGCGAGACGCGACTGGATATGGATTTCGGGTAATCACGACCCGGCGCTCCCTTCTGATATTGGCGGCATCGTCGCTGAGGAAGTGGCGATCGGCCCTATTGTGTTTCGTCACGAGCCTACCGGCGCACCAGGCGAGATTGCCGGCCATCTGCATCCCAAGGCGCGCGTCGCGACGCGCGGGCGTTCGATGGAGCGGCGATGTTTCGCCTGCGACAGTGAGCGCGCCGTGATGCCGGCGTTCGGCGCTTATACCGGGGGCTTGAGCATTCGTGACGCGGCGTTTGCAAAGATATTCCAGACCTTGGGCTTTATGGCTCACGTGCTCGGGGACAATCGGCTGCACAGCATCGCCGCCTCGCGCTGCTGCTGAGCGCTCAATCCTTGCGAAACACGATCGAGGCCATCCAACCCGTCATCAGCGCCATGGCCATCGTGACCAATCCATAGACAAAACCGTCCTGGCGCGACGTGGTGGCGACGAACTGCTCGAATCCGACTTTGACGATTTCAAAAGCAGTCTCGGTTCGCGCCACCAGGGCACCATCTGAAAACAGCTTGATCTCGACATTGTAAGTTCCGATCGGTACTGCCGCGGGCAGCGGAATGCCGGTGCGAAACAGCGTCGGAGTAAGGAATGTCACCGCGGAAGTGTCTTCGCGATAAAGCCCATGTTCGGATCGCAACCGCACGAACGCGCTGCGGAACGCATCGTTCGGCACCACATCGGCATAGTCTGGCCCGACGCGCTGCGTGAGCAGCACATTGTTCAGGCCGAGCTGCTGTCGCCGTTGCACCTCCGGGTTGGCAATGGCGTCGAACGGCCGGTTCGCAAACAGCGCCAGATAGGCAGGCACGTGAAGAAACTGCCGGTAATCGGTGTTGATCCAGATGCCGAACTTGCGCTCCTTGCGACGCGTTACCATGTCGGCGCGCGGACCAGACACCGTGACGACGAGATCGTAAGCAGTGCGGCTGGCGGGGGTGGATGCGTCTTTTTCCACGGAACCGAACAGCACGAGCTCTTCGCCCGAATAATTCGGTGTCACGGTAACGCGGTGGTTCGACACCGAGACGATCAGGCGCTCCGCCTGGGCCGATGACGGGGCGAAGCTCATGGCGAGGCCCAACACGGCGCAACTAGCGGCGAGTGAAACGCGCCTGATCATCCGGCGCCTCCGGTTTCCCGGATCGTAAAGAGATCCTCGGGTCGGATCACCAACTCGATGGCAAAGCGGATTCCGACCGCGAGAATCAGCAAGCCCAGCAGTAGCCGCAGATGCTCGCCGCGAATCTTCTGGCCGGCACGAGCGCCGAACTGCGCGCCGGTGACGCCTCCAACCATCAGGATCAAGGCGAGCACGGCATCGACCAGATGGTTAGTGACTGCGTGCAGCATGGTCGCGAACAACATTGTGACCAGCGTCAGCACCATCGAGGTCCCGATCACAGTCGAGGTCGGCACCCGCAATACGTAGATCATGATTGGGACGAGGATAAACCCGCCGCCGATGCCCATCACGGCGCCGATAAAGCCGATGACGATGCCGACGACGACCACTGGAATCACGGACAGGTAGATTTTGGAACGCTTGAACCGCATCTTCAGCGGCAGGCCGTGGATCCAGCCGTGGCTGCCGGAGCGGCGCATCGGCAACGCCACGCCCCGGCGCACCCGCAAAATCGAGCGCAATCCTTCCCAGAACATGAGCCCGCCCACCGTAGTCAACAGCACCACATATGAGAGCGCGATCATCAGATCGAGTTGGCCGAGGGAGCGCAGCAGCGTGAACGTTCCGACCCCGAGCGCGGTGCCAACGGTGCCGCCAGACAGCAGCACCAGCGCGAGCGCGGGATCGATGGCGCGACGGCGCCAATAGGACAGGGCGCCGGAAAACGACGAGGCCGCGATGTGGCTCGCGACCGAAGCGACAGCGACTGCCGGGGTGATTCCGATAAAGATCAACAGCGGCGTCATCAGGAAGCCGCCACCGATCCCGAACATGCCCGAGACAAAGCCTACGGCCGCGCCCATCGCGAGCAGCAGAAAAACGTTGACGGGTATGTCGGCGATCGGAAGATAAAGCTGCACGCGCGCCTGCTCTTGGAATTGCCGGAGCCTGGCCGGAACCGCTCGCGGTGTGGTTTCTTGAGCAGGGAATTCGGTTCCGAGCTCAAATGACGCCAAATGCGGATCAACTGCCGCGTCCCTGCATAACCGAATTTCCCCGTCGAAGGGACTAAAGAATCCGCGCCCTCTGCGGCTTTTTTGATTCAATCGGCCGCGTGATCGAACCGGGAATATTCAGATTCAGCGGGAAGCGCGTTTGGTCGAAATCGGCTTGTTCGCGGGCTTTTCCGTATTGGCCTGAGCCGGGGCGCTGTCCCAACCGCCGGCGGGGGTCGCCACCTTGACCGCATCATCGGGCTGCGGTTCAGGCGTGAAGGTCTGGATCGCGAGGTTTGCCGCCGCCAGCGATTGAGCGTCTAGCCTATTGGCGATATCGTCGCGCTTGCGCGCGGCATCGGCGTCGCCTTGTACCGCCGCCAGGCTGAACCATTTGAAGGCTTCGGCGAGGTTTTGCTCAACGCCGATGCCACGGGCATAGAGAATGCCCAGATTGAACTGGCTATCGGCAACGCCGCGATCGGCCGCTTTTTTGAACCATTGCGAGGCGCTGGTGTAATTCGCACCTTTGCCGCCGCCGTCGGCATCGAGCACCGCCAGATTGTGCATGGCCTTCGCGTTTCCGCGCTCAGCGGCTTGCAGATAATATCGTCGTGCGATGTCGACGTCCTTTGTCACGCTCAGGCCTTTTTCGTAGAACGTGCCCAGCCTGAAGATCGCCGGCACTATTCCGGCCTGTGCCGCGCGGTCGTACCATTTCGCGGCTTCGTCGTAGTTGGTCGCGATTCCCTTGCCTTCGGCAAAGCGCATCGCGACTTCATAAGCCGCCGTCGCGTCGCCCTTCAGCGCGGCTGTGCGCAACGCCGGTCCGCCGATGCTGTCGGGCAATCTCTCCGTCGGAGGGACCTGAACCAGACCAATTCTACGCCCAGCCGGATGTGTCTGCGCGACCGTGACCGAGCCGGTAACATCGCGCGAGGACAACGGCGTCGTGACGAGTGAAGGCATCTCCGGCGTAATTGCCACGCCGCCATTATCGGAATTCGTTGGACCGGGTCCGTAGAGCGACTGGCGCCCGATCGGGGTTGGCGAGGTCATCGAGGGCTGCGTCGCGTCCGGCATTGCCGGCCGGTCGCCGCCATCGGCGGGTGACTGCGCCGATGGCTGGGATCCGCTGGAGTTCTCGGCTGCCGGGAATTGCAGGGCGGCACCCGTATCTAGCAGCGTCATCGCCATCTTGAACGTGCCGAGCACGATGATCACCACGCTCGCGCCGACCAGCACCGAGCGGATTTTCGAAGTTATGCCTGAGAGCTGTTTGGCCTTGTCGCCGGTGACGCTCTTGAGCGGCGCCCGGCCGACCTTCTCGGGAGGCGGGGCGGCTGCGGCCGCCTGGGCTGCCCGCCGCGCGGCCGCGATGAAACTTGATGTGCTGGCTTTCTCCCGCGAGCCAGCCGGTATCTCGCTGATGGCGGCTTCGGACGCGGCAATGCGTTCCGAGGGCGAAGTCGCCCTGCCACTCGGCCGCGTGCCGGGCTCGAGAGGGTGATCCGGCGGCAATTCCGGTTCGAGCCTGGAGCGTGCCGGCGCCGAATGCGGTTCGAGGATTTCAGTGATGGCATGCGGGGCAACCATTGCCATGCTTGATATCGCGGCCTGGAAATCGCGGGGAGCTGCGTCGAAATGCGTCTGTGCGGTGGCCGGGTTCGGCAATTCGGGCCGTGGCGGCGCCGTCATCTCCGAACGCAGCGCTACGCTCGGCGCTGGCGGGGCGGATTCAAAGCGCAGCGGCGGAGGCTCCGGCAACGGCGTGCCCGGGCCACCGCGAAGCTGACGGAGATCGCCTTCAATCATCGCCAACCGGTCGACGACATGACCGAGAGTGCTGTGAACGGTTTCTAGGGAATCCTGGGTGTGGCGGTCAGCCTCGGTCTGGTTGAAACGGATGTCCGACAACTCGCGCTTGACGACGCCGATAAGATCACTATCCGCGAGCTGGGCGCCGCCGCGGCTGCTCTCCGCAAACGCGGCAAACATTCCATGCTGCTGTTCGAGATGGCGCAGAATGTCCTGCAGCCCATCCTCG
>JAICIT010000200.1 GCA_025960445.1 Bradyrhizobium sp.
CAAGCGTGCGCCTTAAGCCACTCGGCCATCTCTCCGGATGCCCTCTCTTGAAGCGCCAAGCGGGGTTTGGCAAGTGAGTCCGGGCTGTGACGGCAGCAATATGATCAAGCCTATGCAAACACTGGGGTTATTCATATCGGGATTGGCCCGGCCGGGCTAGTCGGAAACGGCTTAGGGCACTTATTCACGTCGGGGATCTAACGGGAATCTGACAGATCGAATCCAAATGACCGCCCCATTCAGGCGCCGAGCCAAGCGTGCGGTTTAGGGGTAGCTCAGTGATGTCGCGCGCTCAGATTCACCGAGCGCAGCGACCATTCCGCGGCCAAGTCCGATTCCGGCAACTGAGCCGGCGCATCGTCGATCCGGGTCGCCTGCAGCGAGTCTACGAAATCGGCAAACCATCGGTGGATAGTGCTGGAGCGAAGCTTGTCCATCATCGCTTCCCACCGCATTCGTCGTTCGATCAACGGCATCGTAAGCGCTGTTGCGATGGTGCGGGCCATGCCATCGATGTCGTGGGGATTCACCAGAAGCGCGGTGTCGAGTTCATTCGCGGCCCCGGCGAACTTCGACAAGACCAGCACGCCGGGATCGGCCGGGTTTTGTGCGGCGACATATTCTTTCGCGACCAGATTCATGCCGTCCTGCAGCGGGGTGACGACCCCGACCTGCGCGGTGCGGTAAAGGCCGGCCAGCACGGTCTGGCTGAAACCCTTGTTGAGATAGCGGATCGGGGTCCAGTCGACCTCGCCGTGTCGGCCGTTGACATCGCTGACCAATCTCGCCAATTCGCTCTGCAGATTGCCGTAAGCCTCGATCGCTCCGCGCGACGGTGTCGCGATCTGCAGCAGCGACACGGTACGCGCCAGGGTCGGCTGCACTGTCCACATGCGGTCGAACGCGTTGATGCGATTGATCAATCCTTTGGAATAATCCAGCCGATCGACACCGATCGCGAGCTTCTCTCCGTCAAGGCTTCGCCGCAGCCGCGACACGTCCGGATGCGCCACCGCTTTCGCGGCCTGCTGCGCAAATTTTTCCGGATCGATGCCAATGGGGAATACCGCGACATGCGTCCTGCCAAAATGCGAGGTAATGACGCCGTCTTGGGCCACTAGTCCGAGATTGCTTTCGATGTAGGAAACGAAATTCTCCCAATCGTCCCGAGTCTGAAAACCGATCAAATCATAGGCCAGCATCGATTCGATCAATTCGCGATGGTTTGGGACGCCTTCGATGATGGTGCGCCCGGCCCAAGGCGTGTGCAGGAAAAACCCGAGCGGCTGGGTAACACCGAGCTTCCGCAATTCAGCGCCGAGCGCCAGGAAATGGTAATCCTGAACCCAGTATGCGGTATCAGGTTTTCTGAACCGCAACAGCGCGCGGGCCATGAACGCGTTCACTTCTCGATAGGAAAGATAATCGCCATTGGAGGCGCGGATCAGATCAGCCCGTGAATGCAACGCCGGCCACAATGCCGAATTTGCAAAACCTTCGTAATATCCGCCGTAGTGCGCGGCCGGCAGATCCAGCATTGCCAAGGCGCCGGCGCCAAGCGCCTCAATTTCGGCGAACGGCTCCTTCTGTGAACCGTCGCGCACGCGGCCGCTGGAACCTACCCAAATCGCTCCGGAATTCTCCACAACGGGCAACAACGCAGCCGCAAGCCCCCCTGTCATGGGTTCATTGGCTTTGCCCCGCGCCACGCGGTTTGAAACGACTACGAGATTCACTGCGGCCTCGCGCTACTCCGCTTCGTTGTTTAACCAACGTTCATCAATATGGTTCCGCGTTAAGGTTTCATCGAAATGAAACCAAATTCAGACCGCGAAGCGGCGGAACTATTTCGCGACATTTCACGCAACAAAATGATTCTTGTAGATACGCACTGATCGAAACGTTCTTCCTTTCTCCACAATTGTCGTTCGCCGGTCATCTTTCGGCAGGCGCTGATTCAATCAGTTGCGCGAGCCATTCCCGCACATCACGCGGTTCATCAAAATGACCGGCAACACCTTTTGCGCGTCTTCCGACCGAAAACGCCAGTCCGCCCAAATCAGGCATGATTGCGAATACGCTCTCATCGGTGACATCATCGCCGATGAAAATCGGTCGACGACCCTTGAAAGGATCGTGCGCCATCAACTCGGTCACGCCGGATGCCTTGTTGAAGCCTGAGTGCTTGATCTCGCAGACACATTTCCCCGGCATCACTTCAATCGGAGCGTTCGGCAGGTCGGCCCTGATCAAGGACACAGCTTCGTAAATCGCCTTTTCGGCGTGCGGTGCCAAACGATAATGCAGCGCCAGCGAATAACCCTTGTCTTCCAACAGAATGCCCGGACTTAGCTTGGCTATCGCCGCCAACCGCCGCTTCAATTCCTTGTCCATTGGCGGGGCCTGCGTGGCGACCGCCTCACCATCCGTGGACAGGCGCATTTCCGCGCCGTGCCCACCAACTGCCGGAAACTGGTCCGGCGCAAATATCAGGTCGATATCGTTCAGTGATCGTCCACTGACAAGCGCAAGCGCGCCGGAGGTTTTCTCAAGCAGCCGGTTGAGTGTTTTTGCAAGACCTGGCGGCACCCATACCTCGCGCGGGGTCGGCGCCAGATCAAGCAGCGTGCCGTCAATGTCGAGCAGGACCGCGACTTCGCCGAGCTCGCGGGCAAATTCCCGCGGCAAAATTTCGGCTTCGCTCTGCTCCCTCGAGATCTCTGACCGCAACGACGGCACCTCGGCCACATTCTGCTTCATGAAATCCTACTCCACAAAGGCCAACGGGCGAGCAATAGTTTCCAGGCTTTGCCGTTCGGCCGAAACGGCAAAACGCCAGGCCACCACCGCCGCCGCGATCATCAAACCGGAACCGAGCAAATAACCTGCGAAAACGCTATTGCGCGATCCGGTATCAATCAGCGCGCCGAACAGAGCGGGTCCTGCCACCCCGCCAATGCCGGTGCCGATCGAATAAAACATCGCAATGGCCAGCGCGCGCACCTCCAACGGAAAGGTTTCGCTAACAGTCAGATAGGCGCTACTCGCCGCGGGCGAAGCGAAGAAGAAGATCACCATCCATGCGATGGTCTGGCTCTGCGCGCTCAACACGCCGATCGAAAATAGGTAGCCGGAAACGGCAAGCAGCGCGCCGGAAATACCATAGGTAAAAGCGATCATGGCGCGCCGGCCCAAGGTGTCGAACAACCGCCCCAGCAGCAGCGGGCCCAGGAAGTTGCCCGCGGCGAAGGGAAGGATGTACCAGCCGACCTGACTGGCCGTGATTCCATAGAAATCCGTCAGCACCAGCGCGAAGGTGAAGAAGATCGCGTTGTAGAAAAACGCCTGCGCGGTCATCAAGGTCAATCCAACCAAGGCGCGACGGCGATACGCCGTGAACAGCGTGTGCGCCACTTCGCCAAGCGGCGTGTGGTCGCGCATTCTCAATCTGATTTTCGGCCAGGCATGCTGACGCGGGTCCTGAACCCGCCCTAATACCGATCGCTCGATGTCATCCACGATCGCATGCGCCTGGTCGGGGCGACCGTGAATCATCAGCCAGCGCGGGCTTTCCGGAATCCACATTCGCATCACGAACACGATGAGACCGAGGCAGGCGCCGCTCAGATAGGCCAGCCGCCAGCCGAGGTCGGGACCGACGATCGCCGGATCCAGCAGCACAATCGCGCTGGTCGCGCCAATGGCCGCCCCAACCCAAAAGCTGCCGTTAATCACCAGATCGGTCCATCCGCGGTAACGCGCCGGGACCAGTTCCTGAATGGTCGAGTTGATGGCGGTATATTCGCCGCCGATCCCGGCACCGGTGAGAAATCGAAACAGCGCATAGCTGGGCAGATTCCAGGACAGCGCCGTCGCGGCCGTGGCCGTCAGGTAGAGCGCCAACGTGATAAAGAACAGCTTCTTGCGGCCGATGCGATCGGTAAGCCAACCGAAGCCGAGCGCACCGAGTACCGCGCCCGCGAGATAGGCGCTGTTGGCAAATCCAACGTCGAAATTGCTGAATTGAAGTGTCGGACTCTCCTTCACCGCTCCGGAAAGCGCGCCCGCCAGCGTCACCTCCAAGCCGTCCAGAATCCAGGTGATTCCGAGCGCGACCACCACGCGGGTATGGAAGCCGCTCCAACGCAAACTATCAAGTCGGGCGGGAATGCTGGTTTCGATGATCCGATCGTCTTGCTTTGGCGCAAGCATCGAAGGGGGACCGCTGTCGTGAAGTGCCAAACTGTGCTGCCGATCCATCGATTTGGCCGATGAAGAGAAAGTTTGAACGCAATCGTTTAACGTTCTCAAGGCTGATGGCGGCACAGTCATGCCTGCCTGGCATAACAACGTTTGTTCCGCCCGAGAGTTCCCCTTTCGAGGATTGCCTGACTCGAGATGATGACGTCCTAACCGATTGGCTGGACCTGACAAATTGGGCTGAAGCGACTGGCGCACGCGCCGGGACGCGCAGATATCATGCGGCTCGAATATTGCCCATGAACCGTTCCAGCTCCTCGCGCAAACGCAGGCTTTCGCTTGAAAGAGTCTTTGCCGAATTCAGCACCTCGCCCGATGCAATCCCGGTTTCGCTCGCGCCGCGATTGACCTGCATGATGTTGGCCGCTGCCTGGTGCGTACCTTGTGCAACGCTTTGAACGTTACGCGCGATTTCCTGCGTTGCGCCGCTTTGCTGCTCGACCGCGCTCGCGATCGCCGAGGCTATGCTTGAGATCTGGCCGATGGTGCCGCCGATTTCCTTGATGGCAGCGACCGATTCCTGTGTCGCGCCCTGCATACCGGAGATGTGCGACGAAATCTCATCGGTAGCCTTGGCGGTCTGGCTGGCCAGTGATTTGACCTCGGCGGCGACAACCGCGAAGCCTCGGCCGGCGTCACCGGCGCGAGCGGCTTCGATGGTCGCGTTCAGCGCCAGCAGATTGGTCTGCTCGGCTATCGCCGTGATGAGTTTCACGACATCACCGATCTCTTGAGCGGCGCGTGACAATTTTCCGATGCGATCGTCGGTCTGCTGTGCCTGAAGGACGGCAGCCTCCGCGATCCGATTGGAATCGCGTACCCGCCTGCCGATTTCATCGACGGAGGCAGAAAGCTCCTCCGTCGCTGTCGCAACGGACTGCATGTTGCTGGAAGCTTCCTCGGACGCGCCGGCAACCTGGGTGGAGAGACTCTGGGTGGTGTCTGCGGTCCGCGTCAATGTTCCGGCCGCCTCTTCGAGCTGGACCGCCGATGCCGAGACGTTCGACACGATCGACCCTACGGCTGCTTCGAATTCGTCGGCGAAACGAATGAGTTCGGCTCGGCGAGCGGCGCTGCTTGCCCGGTTCTGCGCATCCTGCGCCGCGGCATCGCGTTCGGCCTTGGCAATCGCCTGCATCTTGAACTCTTCCACGGCAGCCGCCATTTCGCCGAGTTCGTCTTTGCGCCCGAGCCCGGGCAGCACAATTTCAAAATTTCCGCCGGCGAGTTTGCGCATGGCCTTGCACATCTCGATCATCGGCCGGGAAATCCCCTTTCCAAGCAGGACCGCCAGTACTCCGCCGAGCAGGAAGCCGCCAGCCGCGAGCATCAGGATCAACCGCTCAGTCTGAGCTACGGTCGCGTCCGATTCCGCTTCAAGCCTTCGCTGCTCCGAAACCAG